>JAKSRV010000075.1 GCA_024403435.1 Lachnospiraceae bacterium | reverse complement strand
TCATTCAAATCTCTACGGCGCGGACGTTCGTCATCAACCAATCTTCGTACAGGCTTGTCAAAATCTGCCTCTTCGTCATCAGCAGTATTTTTACCCGCCTTATCATTACTGAGCTTTTCTCTGCCCGTTTTCTCCTTGCCGGCCTTATCTTTTCCGGCACTTACATTTCGCTGTGTTTTCTTGATTGCGTCATCAAGTTCATCAACAAAATCTTCACCAAGAATTGTGTTAAATCTGTACTTACCCTTCTCAATCAGCCTACTGATTTCCTTAAGCCCGGCCAAGTCTGCAGACTTCATCCTCTCGCGAAGTTCTTCAATTGTTTCCTGATCTTTGAGAGCCTGCTTGTATTCGGCATCCGACTTGAATTGCCTGCCCTCAACTATATATATCTTACCGGCCATTGACTGATTTCTTTTCCTACTAACATTTCACGAACAAATTTACCCATTTCAGGGCTAAATTATCTATTTCAGGGCATAAATATGACACTATAGTCATAGATACTTACATTGTACTAAATATAGGGGAAAAATCAAGGAATTTTCAAAATATTGTAGATATATTGTTGAAATAAAAAAGCTCTTCGCTTCAGAAATAATTCCAAAGCGAAGAGCCTAAATCTTCAATTACTTGCAAACGATGTTTACAATCTTGCCGGGAACATAGATTTCCTTAACAATAGTTCCGGTAATCTTCTCGGCTGCAGCTTCCTTAGCCTGTGCAATGATTGCATCCTTGTCTCCATCCTTGGGAGCCTGGATAGTAGCACGAAGCTTACCGTTAACCTGTACAGCGATTGTGATAGTAGACTCTACACACTTTTCCTCGCTGAACTCAGGCCATGCTGCCTGATAGAGACGGCCTTCAAAACCGTTACCCTGCCAAAGCTCTTCTGTGATATGAGGAGCTACAGGATTGAGCAACTTAAGAAGTGTTGCGTACTCTGCTTTGTTTACGCTGCCCTTCTTGTAGAAGTCATTGATAAGTGCCATCATTGCAGCGATTGCAGTGTTGTACTTGAGTGACTCAAAGTCATTGCTTACCTTCTTGATGGTCTGATGCATCTTAGCTTCAAGATCTGTACTATACTCATCACCGTCAACGATAATCTCATTGAGCTTCCATACTCTGTCAAGGAATCTGCGGCATCCCTTTACGCCATCCTCACTCCATGATGCAGCCTGATCGAATGCGCCAATGAACATCTCGTAGGTTCTGAGGGTATCTGCGCCGTACTCCTGTACGATATCATCAGGATTTACTACGTTTCCGCGAGACTTAGACATCTTCTCACCGTTTTCACCGAGAATCATGCCGTGGCTGGTTCTCTTTGCATAAGGCTCCTTGGTAGGAACAACGCCCTGATCATAGAGGAAACGATGCCAGAATCTTGAATAAAGCAGATGAAGTGTAGTGTGCTCCATACCGCCGTTATACCAGTCAACAGGAAGCCAGTAATTAAGTGCTTCCTTGCTAGCAAGTGCTTTGTCATTGGTAGGATCGGTATATCTGAGGAAATACCATGATGAACCTGCCCACTGAGGCATGGTATCGGTCTCTCTCTTAGCAGGACCACCGCAGCAAGGACATGCAATATTTACCCAACTCTCCATTGCAGCAAGAGGGCTTTCACCGTTGTCGGTAGGCATATAGCTGTCAACTTCGGGAAGCTGAAGAGGAAGCTCCTCTTCCTTGAGAGGAACATATCCGCACTTATCGCAGTGGATAATAGGAATAGGCTCACCCCAATATCTCTGACGTGAGAATACCCAGTCACGAAGCTTGAAATTGGTCTTAGCCTGACCGATGCCCTTTGACTCAAGGAACTCGATCATTTTTGCTTTTGCCTCTGCTACTGAAAGTCCATTGAGGAACTCAGAGTTAACAAGAGTACCGGTAGCAACGTCGGTGTATACCTGCTCTTCTACAGGTACAGGGCTTCCTGCAACAACCTCGATGATAGGAAGGTTGAACTTCTTGGCAAAATCCCAGTCTCTCTCATCGTGTGCGGGAACCGCCATGATAGCACCTGTTCCGTAGCTCATAAGTACATAGTCTGAAATCCAAATAGGAATCTGCTTTCCGTTTACGGGATTGGTTGCGGTGATGCCTTTAAGCTCTACACCGGTCTTGTCCTTTGCAAGCTCAGAACGCTCGAAGTCAGACTTCTTTGAAGCCTCTTCACGATAAGCAACAACCTCGTCCCAGTTGGTAATCTCAGACTGATATTTATCAATATAAGGATGCTCGGGGCTCATTACCATATAGGTAGCTCCGAAAAGTGTATCACATCTGGTGGTGTATACAGTGATGGTATCTTCCTTGCCGGTGAGTGCGAACTTAACCTCAGCACCCTGGCTCTTACCGATCCAGTTCTTCTGCTGAGTAGCAATTCTCTCAACATAATCAACACCGTCAAGACCCTCGATAAGCTTGTCAGCATACTCGGTAATCTTGAGCATCCACTGGCTCTTAACCTTACGTACTACTTCGCTTCCGCAACGCTCACATACGCCGTTTACTACCTCCTCGTTTGCAAGACCAACCTTACAAGAGGTACACCAGTTGATAGGCATCTCAGACTTGTATGCAAGACCTGCATTGAAAAGCTTGAGGAAAATCCACTGTGTCCAGTGATAATATCCGGGATCGGTAGTATTGATTTCTCTGTCCCAGTCAAATGAATAACCAAGTGAATGAAGCTGATTCTTGAAACGGCCTACATTATTCTTGGTAACAATCTTAGGATGAATCTTGTTCTTAATAGCATAGTTCTCGGTAGGAAGACCGAATGCATCCCATCCCATGGGATAAAGAACATTGTAGCCCTGCATACGACGCTTTCTTGCTACGATATCAAGAGCAGTGTAAGGTCTGGGATGACCTACATGCAGTCCCTGTCCTGAAGGATAAGGGAATTCAACAAGCGCATAATACTTAGGCTTTGAGAAATCGCTTGATGTAGCGAATGCCTTCTCATCGTCCCAAATCTGCTGCCACTTGGGTTCAACTTCATGATGATTGTAATACTTTTCCATTTTGTGCTCCTTATATAACTGCCTGCCCGGCAAAAATTAATAACCCCTTGAATAATAAGTCCAATAACTTGTGTACCAATATATATCAATATATATCAATCTATATCAATCTATATCAATCTATATCATTCGATACTTTCGGACATATTAACCGTAATATTATACAAGTTTTTTTTGATAATCTCAAGTTATAAGTGACAAAGTTAATCTTTTTATTTATACTGCTTTTGTAAGCAATTCTTTTGCCTATTCGTCAGCCTTATGCTCTTTTATTCGTCTTCATGCTCTTTTATTTAGCTCATCCGCTTTTTTCTTTAATCATTTCAAATATTTCAAAAACATTCTAATTAATATCTATTTTATTTATCAGTCACAATTCAAATTTACAAATTCAAATTTACAATATGGAGGTATATATGTATCCAAAACAAACAGACTTATTAGATATCGAAAAAGAAATCCATGATATCAAAAAACAAATATCAAAACTTCCCGGAGGCAGATTGTTGTGTGAATCTAACGGCAATTACTCCAAACACTATCATTATGTTTACGACAAAGATAGCAAGCGGGAAATCAAAGAAATAATCCCTTCCAAAAAACTAAACTTTGCCAAAGATCTTGCATTGAAACAATATCTAAGTTATAAACTCGAAGATTTAAGTTACATATACTCTTTGCTATCTAAATATGTCTCACGTTTTTCAAAACATAATTTCAAAGCAGAAAAATATCTTCAGAAACAACATATTCGAAATCTAATCATTTCATCTCTATATGGTGATGATTTCAATAATTTTCTATCCACCGACAATCCCGACAGCGTTTCCCAATTACACACAGAATCATTAAAATTCAAAAGTGTTTCCGGCAATATACTTCGATCAAAATCCGAACTTCTCATAGATCAAGCCCTATTTCACAACAACCTTCTTTACAAATATGAATATCCACTAACACTTAATTCTATAACTCTTCATCCTGATTTCAGCATAATCAGACAATCCGATAATAAGCTGATAGTGTGGGAACATTTCGGAATGATGGATAATCCAGCCTATGCACAAAATGCCTTACAGAAAATGAATCTTTATATCGCTAATGGATTCATTCCAAATGTCAATTTAATCATAACGTACGAAACATCGGACCACCCATTAGATAACCAACAAATAGATACTTCTTTGCGAATACTTCAAGGGTAGTTGTTGTACAAGCTTATCATCATGGTGAGTTCATGCTTTTGTAGTTATACTTGTATTTGGGCATCTTACCTGGCTTCTCGCTTGAACTTCTTGCTTGAGCTTCTTGCTTGAGCTTCTTGCTTGAGTTTCTTGCTTGAGCTTCTCGCTTTTGGGTGAATACACGGCATTTCTTGCAATTTCAGCCAAACACATCTTCATTTTGGCTAAATTCTTGATTTTTCTAAACTTTTCACCCAACAGATTTTCAAATATGGCTGAAAATATACCAAAATATAATAGTTTCAGCCAAACTCAAAAAAAATTTGGCTGAAATATACCAGTGACATCAATATATACCCAAACAGCCTCTCTATAAATTATCCTCTGGGTATAAATTATGTTTTTCAGTAAATTTCAGCCAAAACTCCATACTACTTACTGCAAGATTTCACTGCACACGCCAAACACAACAAGTTTCCACCCTACGCACCCAAAATGCACACTACAAGTTTCCACCCTACGCACCAAAAATGCACACTACAAGTTTCCACTCTGCGCACCAAAAATGCACACTACAAACCATACTAACAACATCATAACCCTAATCACATCCTATGATGCTTGGCTTCCCACTCGATAATACGCTTATATTCTTCCGGGTGAGTCTCGCGCATATGTTGAGCAAGCTTAAGTCTGTGCTCATGCAACAAATTCTCTGCCTTGGGATTAATCAATTCAAGCTTAGCTTCGATTTCGGCACGACGCTCCTCGATTTTCCTCTGGATAAATGATTTATCGTTCTGCGACATATCATCTTTATTCAGTATCTGAATCTCGAGATAATCCAACAGTTCATCTTCATCAAACAAGCCCACTCGGCCAAACGAAGTATGTCCTTCCGCTTCCTCAATAGCATGATCGTCTATCATACTTTCCATGTCATCTACACTACTATCAATGTTGTCCTCACTACTATTGATGTTGCCCACACTACTATCAATATTGTCCACACTACTATCAATATTGTCCGCGCTATTATTGATGTTATTCGCAGCCTTACGTTTTTTCCTTCCCTCTTCCAGAAGCTGCTCCATTACCTCAGCAGCAAGATTCTCCATAGTACTCTCCGCATCATGGCCAAAAGCCCACTCAAACTCCGCAAGCCTCTCACCTGACTCCACAAAATTGCTAACCTCTCCGGAGCCTATAACCTTTCCGTCATCACCAACCAGCGGATACGGTCTCTCTATATCCGCGTCTCTGAGCGCAAGAGAAATTGTTCTTCGGATTGCACCTTCTCTTATCAGACTGCCCGCACCGTACTTACGAAGCTGGTCATTTATATGTCCGCCGTGCTCGGTTATATACAGCTTTATCCCCTTATCCTTCAGATTCTTATGCAAGCCGACCAATCTGTCAGCCGCCGTGATATCTATATTGCCGATTCCGCGCGCATCTACAATCACCTGTTTGATAACTGTTCCGCAATCATTTACAGTTGTCTGCTTATCACCGATACCACTCGCATTTGTTTTTTCCTTCTTTTCACTGATTCCCGTCGCATTCTCAATATCATTCACAAAAGTATTGATATTTGCAAAAAACAGATTTCCTCCGAATCTGTAGATTACCGTGCCCGCAATCGGTCTGGCGTTTTTATTTCTCTTTAGGTTATAGAAATCATTACCATGTCCGGGTATCTGACCAAGGAATGCTCTCGGAGGCACCACGGCCTTCATAATAACCGCAAAAAACGAAAGAACCATACCGATGACAACACCGTAAATTGTTCCGAGCAGCAGCACACCTGCCATTGCCATTATGAATATAAAGAACTCTCTGTGATCGACCCTCCACAGTCTCTTCGCCTGCTTAAAATCAAGTATACCTATCAATGCGCATACTACCACACCGGTCATAACAGGTGTCGGAAGGTACTTGAGCAAAGGAGTTCCAACCAGCAACAATACTAATATTGACAATCCTGATGAAACAGACATCCAATGGCTCTTTGCGCCAAAACCATCAGCCAGTCCCGATCTTGATACACTGCCGTTGATGGGGCATATTCCGACCGCTGCTCCGGCCACATTCATGGCGCTGTATGCAAGCATTTCTCTGCTGCTGTTTACCTTAAATCCATACTTTTGCGCATATGAATTGGTTGCCAGCAAGGTCTGCGCCATTATTACCAGTGCAATCATCAGTGACTCAACAATAATCTCCTGCGGATTCTCAAGTATAATTGAAAAATCTGGAAACATAAGCTTGGGAAGCCCTGCCGGTGCCTCCGGAAGCATCACTACTCCGTAATCAGTCAACGGTAAAAAGAAACCTAACAGACCTCCTATCACCATGACCACAACCGACATCGGTACCTTAGGTATCAGCGCCTTACACACCTGAATAATCACTATAGTTCCTATTCCCATAAGAATCGGAACCGGCTTATATACGCTCCATTGCATCACGATATTTTTCACTAATGCCAGCAAACTTCCGGTTCCCGCGCTTCCACCAAGCACCTTGGGAGTAATCATCATAATAATTGTCAGTCCAACACCTGTAATAAATCCTCCCATTACCGGATTGGATATGTAATTGACTATTCTTCCCGCTTTCACAAAGAAAAATATCAAGAACCATCCTGCAACAAGAATCGATACCACGGGAACCAATTTCAATGCTTTATCACTGCCTGCTTCTATTCCAAGTGAAGCCAGCAGAGCGCCAACCATTGCAGCCGGCATCGCATCGACACCAACCACAAACTGTCTCGATGACGATATGAACGCATACGCAATAATGGGCAGCAGTGAACCGTACAATCCATACACCGGAGGCAGGCCTGCTACCTGCGCATATCCAAGCGCTATCGGTATCGATACCAGTGCTACGATTATTCCGCTGAAAATATCCTTGCCAATATTCTTTATTGGAAACTGTTCCTTAAAATACTTTTTCATGCTCCTCCACAAAATGTCAAAAATCTGCCGTTTCGACTTCCAATCAACTTTTTTCTAAGCATCTTCTTTCTGATTATCCGTCTTCTAAACATTAGCTTTCTGATCGTCCGTCGTTAGTTTACCTTACTACTATCCATGCTTGTGCACTGAAATCTCTGTCGGCCTTACCGTAAGTCACAACATCATTCTGCCTTACCACATCGCCATCACAACCGGCCGAAATCTTTGCAAGTAGTTTTTCTACAATTTCATTCTTATCACATAATATCTTTTCATTCGATATCACTACAGCTGATGCCTTCTCATTTGCTTCTTCTGCTTCTCTCGCAGCAACCGATTCATTAGCTAATCCCTCTGCGAACTCCTCAACAGATACCGAATTGCCAAATCTGTGATAAACCACTAATGTTCTGTCTCCTGAGCTTCTTACCACCAGTTGACCGCCCTCAGGGTCATTGTAGCTTTTGACATTACATTCAAGAACCTGTGTATAACCGTCTCTGATTATTTCAGAAGCTTTTTTGTAAAAGTCCATTCCGGCATGAATGATATCCCACTGATGTTCCGACATATCATAAATATCACCCGACAATCCCATGCGACCAAATAAAGTAGAACAAATAGAACAATAAAGTCTCGCGTCCGAATCTGCTGCTCTGAACACCGCCCATATCTGATTCTGTTCGGGTCTGATTATTCTATGCACATTCGCAGCAATGATCGGAAGTGCCGGTATCTCATGAGCATCCGAAAAGCTTGCCATCGAAGCCAGTTCCATCATCGACGGCTCCAGTCTGTGTCCACCGCTTGAACAGTTTTCAATTACCAGTTCCGGAATTTCTCTTCTCAGTTCCTTGAAAAATTCCTGCGTCGCCAATACCTTTCGTCTGAGATTCTCACCCAATCCATCAGGTCCGTCGCAGCCAATGCCTATGGTATCGTTGTAGTCCACCTTGATATATCCATACCCATTGTCCTTAAGCAGCTTTATCACTTTATTACGAAGATGCTCTTTGACCTCGGGATTTTCCATATCCAAAAATCGGCGTCCACCTACAGAAAGCGGCACCCCATCCTTCTTAAGCAGCCATTCGGCCTTTTCCCACAACTTACACTTTGGCGTTACATTTTCAAATTCAAACCATATTCCGGGGATCATTCCCTTCGACCTGATATAATCCGCAACAGGCTTCAAACCGTTTGGAAATCTGTTGGTATTAATCTCCCATTCGCCGGTATAATCCCACCAATATCCGTCATCCTTGCCGTACCATCCGGAATCCATCACCAGATATTGAATACCTTTACCGGCCACATGGTCGCACACCTTTTTCATATTTTCTTCATTGGGATTTCCCCAGGTGGCGCAATACTCATTAAATGTGATACCCATATGGTCATCAATCGGACTCACATCAGGCTTTTGTGCTTTTACGAGTTTGTCGCACACTTCCTCCATTGAACTGCCGATAGCCATCAGCGCGCGAGGTGTTTCCAATACCGCACCCGGCACCATTTTCTTGGAAAATGCGCCAAAATCTCTGTCAGCAATACCTCCGTTGACAGTCAAAAGATCATCATGTCTGCATACAATCTCTACCTGCCATGACGAGGGGGTATACAGTAAAAATGCTATAAATCTTTTACTGTCCGAATCTTCCAATGCAACAAACGGAAAATATCTTCTGACAGGCATAGAGCCCACATTACCAAACTTCTCTACTCGGTACGCCATATGGTTCCACGAGCACTCGAGCCCAAGCTCTTTAACATCATCCGTCTTGAGTCGCCCCTCAGCAGACCAAAACGAGGTCATTCTGTGAATCTTGTCTGCTTTAATTCCCTTTGCTGAAAATGAATCTGCCATTTCCAATGTCACATCATTTTCACCTTTATTGGTAATCACAGACCTGATCATATATGTCGAATCTGCTAACTGCTCATGCAGCACCTCAAGTTCAACACCTCTGTCATCACGCATCACGGTATGAGTATCATTTTCCTCAATAACACTCATTCTTCTCATGGTCTCACTATCCTGCATTGTCAGCCCATTTGAATAAAAACCCGCATACTCATCTCCGGTCAGCTTAATCTGTGATGATATTTCTATATTTTCATCGATTCTGTACATATAAACTCTTCCCTCATTCTGCTTTTTGCCTGTAACTCTCAGCGCAAAATGCCCTCTCGAAAAACTATGCTTCCAATGACAATTATCGACACCTTGTTAACATCGATTTTATTGACTGCCACAGCTTATAGCAGTATAGTTATTATTGGTATTTAATGTGCTTCTTTTGCACATATTTACAGTATATAAGCAATAATCATTTTGCGCTATGCAAATGATATTAATATCTTGCTGATTTAGGAGTAATTATGGCCACTTACGGTTTTATCAGTCTTGGATTAATTGGCGGTTCCATTGCCAGAGCCATCAAGAAAAATGAGCCCGACTCTACAATAGTTGCATACAACAGAAGCCCCGAATCTCTTGAGGAAGCTATTGCAGATAAAATTGTCGATGTAGCAGTGTATCAGACTGCTTTTGATAACGGTGATTACAGCGCATTTTCCGACTGCGATTACCTCTTCCTCTGCGCTCCCGTTCAGAAGAACGAGGAATTTCTTGAAAAAATGAAGGACAGCCTTTCTAAGGATTGCATCATCACCGATGTAGGAAGCGTAAAAACAGGCATCCACAAATGTGTAGAGCGCCTCGGACTTACCTCTCGCTTTATCGGTGGTCATCCCATGGCCGGAAGCGAGCGTGTGGGCTATTCCAATTCCAAGGCTACTCTTTTGAATAATGCATACTATATCCTCACTCCCACCGAGGATGTACCTCAGGAAAAAGTTGACGCATACAAGGCACTGGTTGAGTCATTCGGTTCAATTGCTTTAGTCCTTACCTACGATAAGCACGATTATATCGTAGCTGCCATCAGCCATCTTCCTCACGTGATTGCGGTTGCTTTGGTTAACCTTGTAAAGCAGTCGGATTACGAAGAAGGTCTCATGAAGACTGTTGCCGCAGGCGGATTTAAGGATATCACCAGAATCGCATCATCTTCTCCTACAATGTGGGAACAGATTTGCATGACCAATACGGACAACATCCGCGCTCTTCTTCGCGACTATATCAACTATCTGGAAAACGTTGATGCTTCTCTCGAAAAGGAAGCCGGAAAAGATATATACGATATTTTTGATACCGCAAGAGAATACAGAGATTCATTCATCGTAGCAGGAAGCGGACCAATCAAGGTAAGCTACATTCTCACCATCGATATCAATGATGAGCCCGGCGCTCTTGCAGCCGTAGCCACCATACTTGCACTGAACGGAATCAATATCAAAAACATCGGAATACTCCACAACCGTGAGTATCAGGGCGGTGATTTGAAGATTGAGTTTTGGGTAAAGGATGATCTAGAGAAAGCAGTTACTATCCTCGAGGCTAAAAATTACACCATTCACAGACAGTAATCGCCTACTCATTAGATAACCGCAAATATAAACAGCACACACAAGTCATTATCATTTGACTTGTATGTGCTGTTATTTTTATTTTAGAACGATATGATTCCGATAATTCGGGCTAACCGGATTGAGTGGATAAACTGAGATTCCTTCAACAATCTGTTTAAGTTAT
>JAKSRV010000074.1 GCA_024403435.1 Lachnospiraceae bacterium | reverse complement strand
ACAGCACTATGAACCGTTTCTATCTGAAGAAACTGTAGAAGCAAGATAAGCAACAAATTATAGAAATAATGGTGCAATAGAGGAATATACAGATGACAATGGAAGAGAGAATTGCCAGAATCAATGAGCTGGCGCACAAAGCTAAAGCTGAAGGACTTACTGAGGAGGAGCTTGCTGAGAGAGATAAGCTCCGCCGCGAATATATAGACAGTGTTAAGGGTAACCTCGCAGCTCAACTCAGCAGCATGAGAGTTCAGCAGGCTGACGGAACACTGAAGCCTCTTGAGAAGAAGAGCAAGTAAAAGTTTATTCTTTATATATAGGAAGAATAATATATTAAGAAGATTTGATAGGAAAGGATTCAGAGCTATGGCTGAACCTATAGTAACCCTCAAAAAGGGAGAGGGACGTACAATAAAAGCAGGCGGGGCCTGGGTATACGATAATGAGATTGCAACAATCATGGGTCATTTTACTAACGGAGATATCGTGGAGGTTCATGATTTTGACGGATACAAAATGGGTCATGGTTTTATAAATCAGAATTCAAAAATCAGAGTACGCATGCTCACCCGTAATCCGGAAACTGTAATTGACGATGAGTTTTTGAGAATGAGGGTGAAAAATGCCTGGGAATATCGCAAGGTGGTATTGCAGGGAGGTAATCCTGTCAGTGTAAAGGACGATATGAAGGGTATGGCAGCAGTGCTCAGCACGGATATTAATTGTTGCCGAGTAATTTTTGGAGAAGCAGACTGGCTTCCCGGGCTTGTGGTAGACAAGTACAGTGATGTGCTCGTGGTAGAATGTCTCGCACTCGGAATGGATAAGCTCAAGGAACGTATAGTCGATATCCTCAAGGAATTGATGGCAGCAGACGGCATCGATATTCGCGGTGTATATGAGCGTTCTGACGCTCCTGTCAGAAAAAAAGAAGGACTTGAGCCCTACAAGGGATTTATCGGAGAAGAATTCGACACCAATGTAGAGATTAGCGAGAATGGTGTCAGATATATGGTCGATGTGGTTAACGGACAAAAGACCGGATTTTTCCTGGATCAGAAGTACAATCGCCTTGCAATGCAGAGAATTATCGCAGGCCTGGTGGGTGGTACAGGTTCGGTTGGAGAGAAACGCACTGCTGATGAGTACAGAAGCGGATTGGGCAAGTACGCCGATGGTACAGATGGAGCACTTAAGGTTCTGGATTGCTTTACTCACATGGGAACCTTTGCACTTAACTGTGGTCTTGCCGGAGCAGGAGATGTCACCGGTCTGGATATTTCAGAGTTTGCGGTAGCTCAGGCGACAGCTAATGCTGAAAGAAACGGTCTTGCAGACAGAGTAAAATTTCGCGCGGCTAATGTTCTTGATGAGCTTCCAAAGCTCTATGAGGCCGGGGAGAAATATGATGTGATGATTCTTGATCCTCCCGCATTTACAAAATCACGCGAGGCTACTAAAAACGCTATCAAGGGCTATCGTGAAATTAATATGAAGGGACTTAAGCTGGTTAAGGACGGTGGATATTTTGCCACATGTTCGTGCTCACACTTTATGACGCAGGAGCTCTTTACCGAAGTAATAGGTCAGGCAGCTAAGGCAGTTCATAAGCGTCTTCGTCAGATTGAATTCAGAACTCAGGCACCGGATCATCCTATTCTGTGGGCTGCGGATGAGAGCTATTATCTTAAGTTCTACATCTTTCAGGTGGTGGATGAGAAGTAAATTGGAAAAGAATATTAGTAGCCGATGAATCGGTAAAAACACCTTCGATTATTGTTATTGAGGGTGTTTTTTTATCATATTTTGCTAAAAAGAAAGATTTTTGTGCGATTTGTCACAAAAAGTGTTGCTTTATTTGTGAATTAGTGCTATAAAACATTAACTGTTAGGATAATGTTAATCAGTGATTGGTTTTCGGAGAGAGAAAAATGGTAAAAGACAGATTACACGAGAAGTACAAGGCAAACAAGAACACCGACCTTACATACGGAGAGTTCTGTTTTTGGGAGGGAAAACTCGAGGGCAGATTCGAAGGCATTGAAGAGGGCAGAAAAGAGTGCAAGAGCGAAATTTTTGCTATTCTTCAGCAGCTGGTTGATGAGCACAGTATCGATCGTACTACCCTTATTCAGCGTGTTAATAAGATGCTCGGCGAATAATTTTTTTCATATAATATGAATGATTGTGAAGTTTTCTGTAGTAATGGAAAATTGTATTTGTGTATACATGTATTTTTGATGGTTGACTTTTTTTAATATATGAATTAATATACGCATGTAAAGCCAATGGCGGCATTCCTAGGGAATGTCGCCGTTTTTTGGTATTACAAATATATATACAGGTTTTACACGATTAATCGGGTGCTTACTGTCGACCGGTTAATCAAAATTCAGACAGTAGGAAAAGAGGAGAAATTATGAAAAAGAAAGTATTATCTATCGCACTCGCAGGTGCAATGGCTCTTTCACTTGCAGCCTGCACTACAACCGAGAACGGTGATGGCGGTAACACCGGAAGCAACGGAACCACTACCGAGCCTACCGTAACTGCTACTACTGAGGACGGAAGCCTTAAGGGTACTCTTAAGCTTGGTATGATCGGACCTCTTACAGGCGGTGCTGCTCTTTACGGAATAGCTGTTTCAAACGGAACTAAGATCGCTGTTGATGAGATCAACGAGAAGTATGAAGGATTCCAGATTGAGTACAATCCTCAGGATGACGAGCACGACGCAGAGAAGTCTATCAACGCATATAACCAGCTTAAGGACTGGAATGTACAGGTAATCGTTGGTTGTGTAACCACCAGCCCTTGCATCGCAGTTAGTGCAGAAGCTAATAGTGATCGTGTATTCATGCTCACTCCTTCAGCTTCATCTACTGATGTTACCGCTGATAAGAATCAGACCTTCCAGCTTTGCTTCTCAGATCCCAATCAGGGAACTGCATCTGCACAGTACATCGTAGACAACAGCATTGCTACTAAGGTTGCTATCATCTACAAGAACGATGATGCATACTCAACCGGTATCTACCAGACCTTCCAGGCTAAGGCTGATGAGCTTGGTCTTGAGGTTGTAGCTACTTCTACATTTATGGATGGTCAGGACACTGACTTTACCGTACAGCTTACTGAGGCACAGAATGCAGGCGCTGAGCTTGTATTCCTTCCTATCTATTACACTCCCGCATCACTCATTCTTGCTCAGGCAAACACCATGGGCTATGATGCAACCTTCTTTGGTGTAGATGGTATGGACGGTATCCTTGATATCGAAGGTTTTGATAAGTCTCTTGCTGAGGGTGTAATGCTTCTTACTCCTTTCTCAGCTGATGCTACTGACGACCTTACTGTAAACTTTGTTACCAAGTACAAGGCAGCTTACAACGAGACTCCCATCCAGTTCGCAGCAGACGGATATGATTGCCCTTACGCTATCGTTGCAGCACTTGAGTACTATGCTGCTAAGAACGGCGGACTTGATGTTGATCAGCTTTCAGCAGCAGACCTTTGCGAGATTCTCGTATCTGTATTCGCAGCTGATGATTTCTCAGTTGACGGTGTTACCGGTGCAAACATGACCTGGACTGCTAACGGCGAAGTTAACAAGGCTCCCAAGGCTGTAGTTATCAAGGACGGCGCTTACGTAGGTCTCTAATTTTAAGTTTTACAAGTTAGGATACTTTAAGGTATTCTATATAAAGAAAAGAATTTATGGGGCCGCCCGTGTGACGGCCCCTGTTTTCCATTTTTATGGAGTATATCAACTGAAGAGGGATTTTCTATGTTGAACTATTTAATTACAGGAATAAGCCTTGGAAGCGTATACGCTATTATTGCGCTGGGCTACACAATGGTTTATGGTATTGCGAAAATGCTTAACTTCGCTCACGGCGATGTAATCATGATTGGAGGATATGCAGCATTCTGCGCCGGTGCTTATATGGGCTGGCCTACACCCTGCGCAATTTTATTCTCCGTATTTGTCTGCACTGTTTTGGGTATGATGATTGAAAAATTAGCATATAAGCCTCTTCGTAATGCTACAAGCCTTGCGGTTTTGATTACTGCGATTGGTGTGTCTTACTTCCTTCAGAACATGGCGCTTCTGATTTGGACCTCTAATCCTAAGTCATTCCCTAATATGGTTTCCTTTATTCCCAGCATTAACCTCGGCAGTGTGACTATTTCATCGACTACAATTGCTACCATCGCAGCCAGTGTAATCATTATGATTGCACTTACTCTCTTCACTGAGAAGACAAAGATGGGTAAGGCAATGAGAGCCGTATCTGAAGATAAGGGTGCAGCTCAGCTTATGGGTATCAATGTAAATGCTACTATTTCCGTAACCTTCGCTATAGGTTCGGGTCTTGCGGCAATTGCGGGTGTTCTGCTTTGCTCAGCATATCCTACACTGGTTCCTACTACCGGTTCGCTTCCCGGTATCAAGGCCTTCACTGCAGCGGTTCTCGGTGGTATCGGTTCTATTCCCGGAGCAATGCTCGGAGGAATACTCCTCGGACTTCTTGAGACCTTTGCCAAGGCATATATTTCTACACAGCTTTCCGATGCTATTGTATTCGGTGCGTTGATTGTGGTGCTTATCGTAAGACCTACAGGTCTTCTCGGTAAGAAGATCACAGAGAAAGTTTAAGGAGGTGGCGATTATGGCAAATCAGAAAAGCTTCCTCAGTAAAATCAGCAAGAATTCCAAGATGGGATTTCTCAACTACGGAATAGTGCTTTTATTCTTTGTAGTTATTACAATTCTCCGTTCTACCGGTACTCTTTCGAATACTATGAACGGTCAGTTGATTCCTATCTGCTCATACATCATTGTTGCACTTGCGCTTAATCTTGTTGTAGGTATTTCCGGTGAGCTTTCACTCGGACATGCAGGATTTATGAGTATTGGTGCTTTCTCAGGTGTAGTTATTTCCGGAGCACTTAAGTATTCAGGCTTCGCCAATCCTGTAATGAGACTTGTAACAGCAATAGTAGTCGGAGCATTTATTGCAGCTATTGCAGGCATTTTGATTGGTATTCCCGTACTCAGACTTCGCGGAGATTATCTCGCAATCGTTACACTTGCTTTTGGTGAGATTATCAAGAATGTACTCAACTGCCTCTATGTAGGTGTTGATGAAAACGGACTTCATTTTTCAGTTACAGATGAAGTACATATGGATATGGCGGCAAATGGTAAGACCCTTATCAAGGGACCCCAGGGTGCTGTAGGTGTTGAAAAGATTGCTACCTTTGTTGCAGGTATTATTTTACTGTTCGTTGTTCTGTTTATTATTCAGAACCTGGTTAACAGTCGTACCGGTCGTGCTATCATGGCTATTCGTGATAACCGTATTGCTGCAGAGGCTTCAGGAATTAATGTTACTAAGTATAAGATGGTTGCTTTTGTTACTTCAGCAGCAATCGCAGGTGCAGCCGGTGCATTGTACGGATTGAACTTCTCGACAATCGTTCCCAAGAAGTTTGATTTCAATACCTCGATTTTGATCCTGGTATTTGTCGTACTGGGCGGAATCGGTAACCTTACCGGAACCATTATCGCAGCTGCACTTCTGACTGTACTTCCCGAGCTTCTTCGTGAGTTCCAGGATTACCGTATGCTGGCATATGCAATCGTGCTTATCCTTGTAATGATTGCTACCAACAATGAGAAGATTCGTTCCCTTTGGAAGCGCTTCTTTAGCAAGAAAGATAAGGAGGAGCAAAAGGCATGAGCGAGATAAATGAGACAAAGTATGTTGAAGTACCCGGCCCCGGAAAAATTCCGGAGAGAGATATGGGCAAGGGCCCTGTTCTTGAGGCCAGCCATTTAGGCATCGATTTTGGTGGACTTACTGCAGTTGATGAGTTTAACATTGCGCTTGGTGCTACTGAAATAGGTGGACTTATCGGACCGAACGGTGCAGGTAAGACTACAGTATTTAACCTCCTTACCAAGGTTTACCAGCCTACTCGTGGTGTTATCCTGCTTGATGGCAAGGATACTCACGGTATGAATACCACCCAGGTAAATCAGGCAGGTATCGCGCGTACCTTCCAGAATATCAGACTTTTTGACAAGCTGACTGTTGAAGATAACGTTAAAATCGGTCTTCACAACAGTATCGGATATCACACTCCCGCAGGAGTATTCAGACTTCCCAATTATTGGAAGGAAGAAAAGAAGGCTCACAATAAAGCCCTTGAGCTTCTCGATATTTTCGGAATGGCTGATATGGCAGGTGTGAAGGCCTCATCACTTCCCTACGGTGCACAGAGAAGACTTGAGATTGTACGTGCGCTTGCAACCAATCCCAAGCTGTTGCTTCTTGATGAGCCCGCAGCAGGTATGAACCCGTCAGAGACAGAAGAACTTATGAACAATATCCGTAAGATCCGTGATACCTTCGGAATTGCCGTTCTTCTTATCGAGCATGATATGAATCTTGTTATGGGAATCTGTGAGAATATCATAGTTCTCAACTTTGGTAAGATTATTGCCAAGGGTACTCCTTCAGAGATTCAGACCAACCCTAAGGTTATCGAGGCATACCTCGGAAGCCAGGCTACAGAAGGGGAGGGTAAATGATGAGTTTATTAAAGGTTGAAAACTTAAACGTATATTATGGCAGCATTCATGCAATCAAGGACATCTCCTTTGAGGTAAATCAGGGTGAAATTGTAACCTTGATTGGTGCTAACGGTGCAGGTAAGTCTACTACCCTTAATACTGTAGGCGGACTTCTCAAGCCTAAGACCGGCAGCATTGTATTTAATGATGAATCCTTAGTCGGAACCAAGGCTCATAATGTTGTAAGAAAAGGTCTTGCTCTTTGCCCTGAAGGAAGAAGAGTATTCCTTCAGCTTTCGGTAGCAGATAACCTTGAGATGGGTGCTTACACCAGACCTAATTCAGAGGTGGCAGATTCTATCGCTATGGTGTACGATCTTTTCCCCAGATTGAAGGAGAGATACAAGCAGGTAGCGGGTACTCTTTCCGGCGGTGAGCAGCAGATGCTTGCCATGGGACGTGCGATGATGAGTAAGCCCAAGCTCCTTATGCTTGACGAGCCTTCAATGGGACTTGCACCTATCCTGGTAGATCAGATTTTTGATATCATCAAGGATCTTCATTCTAAAGGAACTACAATCCTTCTCGTAGAGCAGAACGCGCAGAAGGCACTTTCAATTGCAGACCGTGCTTATGTCCTTGAGACCGGACGTATCGTTAACACCGGTACCGGAGAAGCCCTTCTTCACGATGACAGTGTGCGTAAGGCTTATCTCGGCGGGTGATAAAGAGTGAAGAGAGCAGTAAACAGTAGCTGTCGGTCTGGTTGGAGGTCTTGGCTTTTAATTAATCAGGGCTTCAAGATTCAGATAAACCCATAGTATAAATCTTTTTTCTTAAAATAGTGGTACTGTATGGAAGGTATTCTTATACAGTATCGCTATTTTTATGGTAAAATATATCAAATAATGCCCTTTTGACAGATGGATAGTTAAGATTAAACAAATATGATATGCGGAGATTAATATGAAATATCAGAATCCTGTAGTACCCGGATATTTTCCGGACCCCAGTATTACCACAGACGGCAAGAAATTTTACCTGGTAAACAGTACCTTCCAGTATTTTCCCGGAGTTACTCTTTTTGAAAGTGAAAATCTCATAGATTGGAAAATGATAGGACATGTTCTCACCAGAGAAAGTCAGCTTCCTCTTGAGCATGCGTATCGTTCAGGCGGAATCTATGCGCCTACTATTCGTTACAACAATGGTCGTTTCTATATGATTACCACCAATGTCAGTGACGGTGGCAACTTCCTTGTATATACCGATGACATCTACGGAGAGTGGTCCGAGCCTGTATGGCTTCCTCAGCAGGGCATCGACCCTTCGCTGCTTTTTGTCGATGATAAGTGCTATTTCATAGGTAACGGTACCGATGAGCAGGGAAAGAACGGAATTTTTGTAAATGAGATAGTGCCGGAGACAGGTGAAAGCATCACTGAGCCGGTATGTGTATGGCATGGTACCGGCGGACGCTTTATAGAAGGTCCTCATCTTTACAAAATAGGTAATTACTACTATTTGATGTGTGCAGAGGGCGGAACCGAATACGGTCATATGGAGGTGTATGCAAGAGGCACATCACCTTACGGACCTTTTGAGAGCTATGCTAAAAATCCTTTCCTCACCAATCGTAATCTCGGTGATGCAGAGATTCAGGGCGTAGGTCACGCTGATTTGGTACAGGACAAAAACGGCAACTGGTGGCTGGTTCACCTCGCATTCAGACAGATTCAGCTGTATATGCAGCATCATATGACAGGTCGAGAGACTTATCTTGTGCCGGTTACATTCGACGATGATGGATGGTTCTCTGCAGGTGCACATGAGGCGGACCGTGAGGAAGGTATTGTTCTGAACGAGATGGAGACCGACAGACTTCCCGAGCTGGAGCAGAAGGTGGATTTCCACTATACTTTTGCAAATACAGCTATAGGTAAGGAGTGGTCATATATGCGTAAGCCTCTTACCGAAAATATTATCTATGATGCTGCAGCGCAGAAGGTTACGATGAAGGGTACGGAGGCATCTATCAATGATGTTTTTGGTGCACCTGCATTCCTGGCTATTCGTCAGCGCCAGTATAACGGCAGTACTTCGGTAAAAATCAGCTTGAAGAACGGTACGGCAGGATTGGCTGTATACATGGATGAGAACTATCATTACGATATGTTCCTCAGAAAGACAGAGAACGGTACTGAGCTGGTCAAGAGGTTTGTAATCGGACCCGCCAAGGCTGAGGATACAGTGATTCCTATGGGAGACCTGAGTGAAGCTACCGTGACAGTGGGTATCGGCAGAAAGAGCTACAGCTTCAGCGCTGTTATCGACGGCAAGAAGATTGATATGGGCGAGGCGATTAACTGGCCTTTGTCTACAGAGTCGGCAGGCGGATTTGTGGGAATCTTGTTCGCACTGTTTGCAGAGCCCGAATCAGAAGCCGTATTTACAGAGTTTGTTTCGGATCAGACACTGAAGTAATGATTCATTTAGTAAAAATCATTGAGTAATAGATAATCAAGAGATATATCACTAAATAATAAATTATTGAGTAATGAGTTTGTAAGAATTACAGTTAGAGGTTTTTATGTATCGTATTATGACCGCCGACGAGGCAGCGGATATAATAAATGACGGAGATGTCATTTGTACTAATTCATTTTTGGGAATAGAAAATCCTGTTGAGCTTCATGAGGCTATCTACAGAAGATATAAAGCATGCGGCAGACCTAAGCATTTGACTATGGTTTCCAGCGCAGGATTTGGTGTGTGGGATCCTGACAGGGCTGCGGAAGGATATATTCGTGAAGGTGCAGTGGACAAATTGATTTGCGGACACTTTGGTGCAATGTATAGTACTAAGATGCTGGTACTTGAGAATCGTTTCGAGGCCTACAACCTTCCTTTGGGTTGTATTTCACATGCTATCAGAGCGCAGGCCGGCGGACTTCCCGGTGCACTTTCAAAGGTAGGATTGGATATTTTTGTAGATCCCAGAATCTCAGGCCCGGGAATCAATGATATTTCAAAAGATGACACACTTGTCAAAAATGTAGAGGTGGACGGAGATGAATTCCTCTACTACAAGCTTCCCAAGATAACCGTAGCGCTCATCAAGGGTACCTCTGCAGACAATAAGGGTAATATTTCCTTTGATAATATGTTTATCTCGGGTGATGCACTTTCAATATGTCAGGCGGTTAAGGCTAATGGCGGTAAGGTAATTGTGCAGGTAGATCGTGTGGTAAGTACCCATTCAAGACCTCGTAATACCATTATTCCCGGTTGCTTTGTAGATGCCATAGTAATGGTTAAGCCGGAACCGAGACATGCGGCTTATGAGGCATTGACCGGTAATTTTGATATTCCCTATGAGCAGTGGCCTGATTGGCATGAGATGCTGGAGGGACGTACCTCTACCAAGCCTTCTGCGGGCAATGTGGCTGCGGATATTATCGGACGAAGAGCTTCGCAGGAGCTAAATCCCGAGGATATAGTTAATATTGGAGTGGGAATTCCCGAGCATGTATCTAAGTTTGCGCGTATCAGCGGAATGCTCGATAAGGTCACTCTGACCGTAGAGTCGGGTGGTATCGGAGGCTTCCCCGCATCAGGTAAGGTGTTCGGCTCGGTTATAGGTGCCGAAGCGATGATCGATATGGCCAACCAGTTCGATTTGTATGATAACGGTGGACTTGATATCTGCTTTATGGGTGGTATCGAGGTTGATAAAGACGGTAATGTAAATGCACACAGAGGTCCGGGAGCATTCGCGGGAGTAGGAGGCTTTGCTAATATCACTGCCAAGACAAAAACGGTTGTGTTCTGCCTTACCTTTAACACCAAGGGATTGGTAGTCGAAGAAAATGACGGCTGTGTCACAATAAAGCAGGACGGAGCGGCTCCTAAGTTTGTAGATAAGGTTACTGACATAAGTTTTTCAGCCAAGAGAGCTCGTGTTAATAAACAGAAGGTGCTCTATGTAACCGAGCGCTGTGTATTTGAGCTTGCGAATGAAGGACTCAGACTCATCGAGGTTTACCCCGGTGTTGATGTGGAAAAGGACGTGCTTTCAAAGCTTCCCTTTAAGATAGAGATTGCAGAATATTTGCATTACTAGGGGTTCCGGCACTTTTGTTCCCTCATCTTTTTGACGCTCATTTTTTTGAGATTCAGACATGTAATATCAGTATTTTAAGATTATATGTGATTTACCCAATGTGTTTTTACGCAGAAAGGAATTGCCGAAATGAAGGACGGATTTATCAAGGTTGCAGCTGTTACCC
>JAKSRV010000073.1 GCA_024403435.1 Lachnospiraceae bacterium | reverse complement strand
AGCCATACTGAAGTTAAAAAGCTTTAGTATGGCTTTTGTTTTGCAATAATATTAGTGTGTTTTTTAGGGACTAATGGTATAATTTAGATATTAATGAAACTAACAGCGAATTATCTCCGGAGTATGTTTGGATAAGGAGTGAGCATATGTATTATTCGGTAATAGGAATGGTCGCTATCGTGCTTCATTTGATAATGAATCATGAATTTATAAGAAAAGATAATAGCAGAGATGTGGTAAACAACAGCTACAGGAGATTTGTATTGGCATCGCTGGCATATTTTTTCACAGATGCGATGTGGGGCATATTGGATAGCTTGAAGTTGGCAACGCTGCTATATGTAGATACCATTATATATTATATTTCAATGGGATTGACTATTGCTTTCCTATGCGATTATATTACTCGTTATTTGCATCTTAATCGTGGATTTGGAAAATTCATAAGAATATTTGGCTCAATATTTGCACTTTTAGAGATGGTGCTGCTTGCTGTTAATCATTTCGTGCATATTTTCTTTTGGATTTATCCGGATGGTACTTACCAGGCATTTATTTACAGATATATTGCATTTTATATTCAGGTTTTCTTGTGCTTAATGTTGTCTATTCAGACCGGTATTGTCATGATTAAGGCAGTGGCAGAGATGAAGAAAAGATACTTTACTATTTTTTTCTTCTGCGTAGCAATGGGTGCGGCTATAGTGCTGCAAATACTGTATCCATTACTTCCCATATATGCAATCGGTCTTATAATCGGAAACGGTATTATTCATACATTTGTTAATGAGAATGAAATAGAAGAGCAGTTCAGAATTCTAAAGTCGATGGCGGATATTTATTACAGTATGCATGTAATTGATTTGGCCAAGGATACTGTATATGAAGTAACGGCGGGTGATGATGTTAAGGCAATCGTTAATAAGACAGATGGGGCTTTAGAAATGATGTGTGCGGTAATGAATGCAGTTACTGTCGAAGAACATCGTGAGGCAGTATTGGCATTTTCAGATTTGTCAACGCTCGCGGAAAGAATGCGTGATAAGAGTACACTCAGCATGCAATTTGTGGGAAAAGGAACCGGATGGGTACAGGCACTTTTTATTGCCATGGAGACAGATCCTTACGGAAAACCGACCAAGGTTATATTTACAACCAGAGTAATTGAGGAAGAAAAGAAGAATGAGGAAATCCTCGTTAAGAAAACAATAGTGGATGAGCTGACAGGCTTATATAACAGAAGAGCCTACGAAGAAGATATTTTGGAGTATAGCAACGGCACTGTTGGGGATGATTTTGTATATGCGTCAATAGATGTCAACGGATTGAAGATAGTAAACGATGAAATCGGTCATGCGGCAGGTGATGAGCTTATAAAGGGCGCCGCAGACTGTATGCAAAAAGCCTATGGCAGTTACGGTAAGGTGTACAGAACAGGTGGCGATGAATTCGTTGGTATTTTCTTTGCAAGCGAAGCGCAATTGAAAGCTATTGAGGAAGATTTGGTGAACGCTACCGATAAATGGTCCGGTGAGTTGGTTTCGTCATTGGCTTTATCTGTCGGTTACGTTACCAGGCGAGAGTTCAGGGAAGAAACTATCCTGGATATGGCTAAAATAGCAGATAAGAGAATGTATAAG
Source organism: Lachnospiraceae bacterium (assembly GCA_024403435.1). Classification (GTDB taxonomy): domain Bacteria; phylum Bacillota; class Clostridia; order Lachnospirales; family Lachnospiraceae; genus AC2028. The sequence goes on along the minus strand of JAKSRV010000073.1, from coordinate 9,260 downwards.
GCTAAGTCTGCATATTATGCAAGAAAGGGTGTTGACAGAAGAGGACAGGCAGCCGCAAATACTGCTCTTTGCAATTTGTATACCAAGATTTTAAAAATCAATATTACAGACGATACATATTCGATTGTAAATATGGATGATGCGGAGAAAACTGCAGAAAAGGGATTTGCTGATACTATATCGGCATGGCTTACCGGTTTTGGAAAATCAGGTCAGGTTCATGAAGATGATTTGAACGGATACTTGGAAAAGACGGATTTAACTTACTTAAGGGAGTACTTTAAGGAAGGCAAGACATCTATTAGTATTCAGTACAGAAGAAAATATGAGGATAGCTTCAAGCAGGTTGCAATGGATATGATCCCGGCTGACGACTATTCTGCTGAGAACCAGACATTGTTCTTGTATGTTAAGAACATCGATATGTAAAGAATATCGATGGGTATAGACCGGCAATACTTAATAAAGCCTTTTAGCTATCGGAGCAGATTTATGCTCCGATACTTTTGTGGGAGGAATCGGATGCGGTTTTATATTTCAGATTTGCATTTCTTTCATGAAAATATGAACCACAGTATGGATAATCGTGGCTTTGAATCAGCTGAGGCCATGAATGAATACATGATTAAGCAGTGGAACAAAAAAGTCCGCAATAATGACGATGTTGTTATACTTGGCGATTTGTCAATGGAACGGGGAGCAAAAACAAGCGAGGTAGTAAGAAGGCTTAACGGCAGGAAGTATTTGATTGTAGGTAATCATGATAAGTATCTTGACGACAGATCTTTTGACAAAACTTTGTTTGAATGGATTGAGCCTTATAAGGAAATAAAGGATGACAAGAGAAAGGTAATTCTGTCACACTATCCGATATTTTGCTATAACGGTCAATTTCAGCTTGATAAGGAAGGTAACCCCAAGACATACATGTTATACGGACATGTACACAATACCTACGATGAGGTGTTGGTAAATCATTTTCAGAATATTACCAGGCTTCAGAAAAGGACTATTAAAAATTCGGAGCATGAGCATCCGACTCCGTCAAATATGATTAATTGTTTTTGTATGTTTTCCGATTATGTTCCGCTCACATTGGATGAATGGATCGAACTTGATAAAACGCGAAGACAGACATTAACATTTTAATAACAATTATGAGGAAGGGAAGAAAAGAAATGGCAATTATTAACAGACCTGAAGTAAAAGTTTTAGCGAATGGGGGCAAAACCTGGGAAATCTCGAACGAGAAATTTGTCGTAAAGGGATATATCCCTGCGAACAAGCTGAACGGCGCAATCAATAATTATTCGTTTATGGCACCGTTACTGATTGTGTTGGAGGAAAACAAGCAGACTATGGAGGAGGCAATCAAATTTGCCGATTCTACAGGACTGGCAAGTATTGCAGCAAAATCAGATTGCGGAGTGTTGTTCGTATATCCCGGTTGTGGTAGTTGGGAAGATGCGGATGAATCTCTGTATGTGTCACTGATGGCTGAGATAAAGATGGCTCCTGATTACAAGGACGGTTTGGTAGAGGATGTTGATTTCTTTACTCATCAGAGTAAGGGATATTTTATAAGAGGTACCAAATTCCACAGCTATGTATACAGCTTCGGAAAGTCTGCTGATTACGCCGCAAAATATTTGTTAAAGACCATAGAGGGTGAGTTTTTGTGGGGACCCGGAGAAATAACTCCCGCGATGGTTTCTATGGAAAATCTCTCTGTAATGCCGGAAATTGAGAGATTTGAAATGCCGGTTTTAAGTGTCGGCAACAGCGCAGATATCAATGAGGCACTTGCAAAGTGTGAGCGCAAGCTTATTAAGGAAAGTGCTGATTATGTCGCTGATTATGAGCTTTTTGTAAAGAAGTATCGCATGTGGTGTGGTGTTATTTCCGAGGAGGCCGATGTAGAAGCACTTGGTATGGTTGAAGAGCCCGGAAGCTGTATGGTTAAGGTATCTCCTGACAATATGGCCTTCAAAGACTGTGAAGAACATGAGATAGGTTATTTTGCATACTACAATAAAGATGCATTCGACAACGGACCTATTCCTCTTGTGCTTGGCTTCCATGGAATGGGTGATTCATCCATGTTTTTGACCTATGTATCAGGATGGTATCAGGTTACTCACAAACACGGATTCTTGTTTGTTTCCATTGATAATCATTTGAGTATACCTGCTGATGAAGTTATGCAGATCCTTGACGTAATCAAGGAAAGATACAATGTTGATGAGCATCGTATTTACGCAATTGGTTTCTCAATGGGATGCGGTAAGACCTGGGATTTGTTTGAGCGCTATCCTTCAGCATTTGCAGGTGTTGCGCCCGGTTGTGCATTATTCCCTGTGTACAGTCATCCCTTTGGAGCGGAGAGACATCTTGATCAGCTGAATAAAGACACCCCGCTTCCTATTTTCTATTCGGGCGGAGACAAATCTCATGTTAGTGAGCTCCCCTGCCAGAGTGCATGGGCGGTTGAGAGACTTCGCTATGCAATGGAAGTAAATAAATGTAAGAAGCATTTTGATTTTACCTTTGAAGATCAGAGCAATTGGGATGATCCTCTGATGGCTGTGAAGGGTGACCGAGTAGAGCGTCTCTATGACGAGAGCCGTGATGCATATATGAATGTGCACTATTTTGACAGTGAAGATGGTGTATGCAGAACAGCTTTCGCTGCTGTAGAAGGTCAGATGCATGAATACAGACCGTATACTGCAGAGCTTGGATGGCAGTTCATTTCGCAGTTTACAAGATGAGCAGTAAGATGAAAAACACTAAAATGAATAAAAATGTAGTGCCGGAAAATTTCACGGTATCGCTTGCTCTGATAGACGCGATACCGGTTATTTTCTTCGGTGCGAGTATGATAGCTGTCAGTTTTATATTTGACAGCTATTTATTTCTGACAGGAGCTGTTATCTGCACTCTTTCGGGAGCTATCAAGGTTTTGTGGAAGATAATAGTTGCGCTAAAAAAGAAAAATGTCTGGTGGATGTTTATCCAAATGAGGATATTCATGCCGGTGGGTTTTGTTATTCTCATAGCTTCATTGTTTGTCGACAGAGCACTCATTAGTGTAAGTGCAATGTGGCGTGCGGTGATTTCCTTCCCTGCGGTAATATTTTTTGCGCTTGGATTGTTGGGAATGCTTTTGATGATTGTGTTTTCATTTGCGCTGGACAGTACGAATGTTAAGGCCAATTGGATAGAGCAGCTTATCAATGGAATAGCCCAGATTTGCATTTTTGTCGGAGTAATGATTTTATTGCTGGCAGGACGTGTGGGAGAAGACGATTCATCCGGACATATTACCGGAGAAGGATTGGATGATTTCTCTGCACTTCAGATTGGAGAAAAGGAACCGACAATTTTGAAGCAGGAGATTGATGAATGTGTTCAGACAATCATCAATGACAATGTGAAAAAGAAAAGCGCAGTGCCGGATGATTTGGCAAAGCTGGAAGCTCTTGATGCAGAAGCGGCTTACGGATGGTCAACGATTATTGACTATTGGAACAGGGCCAATGAAGATGATTTTGTGAACGGAGATATGCTCCCGGATGAACTTCCCGAAGATGCGAGTCTGTGCATAGTTGTGTTGGGATATCAGTTGAATCCGGACGGTTCTATGAAGGATGAGCTTATAGGAAGATTGGAAACTGCATTGGCCAATCACAATAAATACCCCAATGCATATATATTGGTTACGGGAGGTGGTACCGCATCGGGAAATGTGCAGGCTACAGAAGCTGATTGTATGGCACAGTGGCTTGTGGAAAACGGTGTGGCATCAGAAAAAATAATAATTGAAAACAGATCAAAGACTACATTGGAAAATGCACTGTATTCCTGTGCCATTCTTGAAGATTGTTTTTCCGAAGTGACTGACATTGCGATTATAACAAGCGATTATCATATACCGTTGGGATGTGTTTTGTTTAATGCTGAATGTATATTGAGTGAGAGCAGAACCGTGAATGGCAGAGCCGTTGTAGCCAATGCTTCCTATGATGCGGGAGTGGTGGGCGGCTTCAATATGTCGAGTCAGGCTAATTGGTTGTTACATTTATATACCAGACATTAGAAAAAAATTTAATAACACTAAAGTTTATCACTAATCTATCCGATAATAAGTATAGATTAGTGTTATTTTAATTAAATAGAGTAATGAGTTTGTTTTGCATGTGATATCAAGGAGGATAACCATGGTTGGAATGAATGGAATCAGTGCGTATGCTATGCAGACCGAAATCAGTAAGAAGAACAGTGCGGACAATGCTGAGGCGGTAGAGAAGGCAGCAGGAAAAGCTGTAGGAAAAACGGCAGATAAGAGTCCTGTAAAAAGTCCTTACGGAAAAACTGTTGGTGAGCCCAAGCTTTCAGAAAAAGCACAGAAGTATTATGACCAATTAAAGAAAAGATATGGCAATTATGATTTTATCCTTGTAAGCAAGGATGAAAAAGAAAATGCAAAGGCCAATGCCGCTAAGTATGCCAATAAGTTCAAGACAGTAGTGTTGATTGACGAAGAAAAGATTGAAAAAATGGCTACTGATGAGAACTATCGTAAGAAGTATGAAGGAATCTTGAGTGGTGCAACAGCACAGCTTCAGCAGCTTAAGGACAGTATGGCTCAGTCAGGCGCTAATGTTAAAGGCTATGGAATGCAGGTAGATGACAATGGTACTGCATCATATTTTGCTGTGCTTAAAAAGTCATCTGCAGATCAGAAAGCCAGAATAGAGAAGAAGGCTGCTGCAAGCAAAGCAGAGAAAAAGGCAGCTGATAAAAAAGCAGCGGCCAAGCAGGCAGAGAAGCGAGCCACCGAAAAGAAGGCAGAAAAAATAGCTGAAAAAAAAGCAGGTGAAGAGCGGATAAAAGAAGCTCGAAACAATCGTAATAACAAGCCGGATTTTGATGATGAAGACACTGTGACTATCAGCGCCAATTCAATTGAAGATCTAATGAAAAAGTTCGAGGAATATAACTTTAACGAGTTGAGCAACAGTGTAATGACCGAGAGTGAAAAACAGATAGGACAGAATATTGATTTCAGAGGTTAGTCGCAGGAGGGATATGGTATGAGACCAATTACAAATCTCATAAAAAATACATATTCCAACGTGAACGTAAGCTACAGGTCAAATTCTGCCGGTGTTAAGAGCTATGGTGCCGGTGCGCCCGGAGTAAATGCTAAGAGTGGTGCAGCGTCTACCAACAAGAAAGATACCGGAGCAATGGCTGTAGACATGCGTGAAATCAGACGTATGCTGTCAGCTTCCGGACAAGCGCAGAATGCTAATGCAAAGGCCGGCTCACAGAACTCAATTGTCAGCAATATGTTCAGCTACACAGAGTCATTAAAAGCTCAGAGGCAGCAGGCAAAGGATGCTAATCTAAAGCTCAAGAAATTGAAATATCAGTTTAAGGACATGTCTTCCAAGATTTTAAGGAGTAAGACATCTACCTCGGCCAGACAGGTGGTTAGCCAGGCGAAGAGAGAGGTATTGCGACTTAAACGCGAAAAGCAGAGCGGTCTTTATGAGGATGAGGAGATTGATGCAGCAATTACTCATGCTAAGGCTATGGAGCGCGTAGCAAAAAAGAAGGCAAGACATCTCGAAGAAGAAGAGATGGCAAAGGCTGCCGGCGGACCTTGTCTCGGAGAAATGACCGAAGAGAAGGAAAAGGATATCAATGCTGAAGAAATGAACGATGAAGAGTATTCTGATGAGTATGAAGATGAAATCTCGGAAGAGTATGATGCGGCAGCATATGATGAAGCTTTCTTGCGACAGGAGTTTGAAGATATAATGAGTACTCAGTCGGATATGACTGAAGAGATGAGTGAGCTTACTGAGGAACTCTTTGATGAATTTGCAGAAGAGATGCAGGCTATGCTGGAAGATATGGGTATGGATGAATTATCTGAAAGCTTGAGCGCGGCAAAAGGAGATATGGATCCTTCTGATCTGAAAATGATGAAGATTAAGCATCGAAACAAGGAGATGAAGGATATTGTCAAGGCAGATTCAGAGTACCTAAAGGCAGTATTTGATCAGCTCGCAAAGCAAAAAGCGGGAGGAAGTATACCGGGAGCAATTCCATCGTCGGGAGGAGCAGCATCAATGCCGGCTCCTATGTTTGGAGGCGCTATGACAATTCCGGAACCGACAATAAATATTACACTTTGACAGGCATCATCATTTTTGATGATGTCTGTTTTTTTGATATTTGAAAAATGAAAAATGAAAAATGAAAAATAGAAAAATTTGGTGTTGACATATTGTATATAGGTGTATATATTGGATATATACAATAATGATTATTGAGATGATGATAGGTTTGCGCAGACCTTTCGTCATCGAGCGCGCAAAGGAATTCATATGGATATTATTATTAGCAACAACTCGGGTGTGCCCATTTATGAGCAGATCGAGGAGCAGATTAAGAGTCAGATTATGACAGGTGATTTGGTAGAGGGGGACGCCCTTCCGTCAATGAGAATTCTGGCAAAGGATTTGAAAATCAGTATCATCACAACCAAGAGAGCCTACGAAGATCTCGAACGGGACGGTTTCATAGAGTCTGTCACGGGCAAGGGAAGCTTTGTAAAAGGTATCAACAGCGATATGGTCAAGGAAAACATGATGTTTGCCATTCAGGAGCTGTTGGAGACTGCCGTGGACAAGGCAATTATAGGCAAGGTTTCTTATGAGGAATTGAGTGAGATGTTACAGCTTCTTTATGAGGAGAAGAGCGACTCAAAAATCTGACAGAGGGTATGAAGATGGATGAAATCAAAAATGTCATAGAGATTAAAAGTGTGACCAAAGATTATGAAGGATTTAAGTTGGATAATATTTCTTTTTCTGTGCCTATGGGTTCCGTATGTGGATTCATAGGTCAAAACGGAGCCGGTAAGACCACGACCATCAAGGCTATTCTTGATGCTATAAATATTGATTCGGGTGATATTTGGGTGTTTGGTCAGAATACAAAAAAGGATAGCTACAAGATGCACGATGATATAGGCGTTGTGTTTGATGAGATGGGCTTCCATGAGTTTATGACCGGCAAGGATATTAATATCATGATGAAGAATATTTTCAAGAATTGGGACGAGAAAGCATTTTTCGAATATATGGAGAGGTTTTCACTGCCTATAAAAAAGCCGTGCGGAGAATTTTCACGTGGTATGAGAATGAAACTGCAGATTGCAGTGGCTCTTTCTCACGATGCAAAGCTTCTTATAATGGACGAACCTACCTCGGGATTGGATCCTATCGTTAGAAACGAAATGCTCCAGATATTCCGCGAGTTCGTGGTTGATGAGAATCATACCATTCTGCTTTCATCGCATATTACAAGCGATCTCGAAAAGATTGCAGATGAGGTCGTATTCATCAACGGCGGAAAAATTCTGCTGAGCGGTAACAAAGATGAAATCCTTGAAAAGCACGGACTACTTAAATGTAAAAAGGATGAACTCAAAGAAATCAGCGAGTCACTCATTGTAAGCTACGAAAATGAAGCTTATGGTGTGAGCATCCTTGTAAATGACAGGGCGGCATGTGGGAAATTGTATCCGGGAATGGTGTTGGAGCCGGCATCATTGGAAGAGATAATGCTTTTCTATGTTAACAAGGTTATGGCTGAATCCAAGAAAAATAAATAACGGAGGGACATATGAAGGGATTGATTATAAAGGACCTTATGTTCCTTCGTAAGAATGCCAAGGTATTACGGGGAGGATTTATCGGAATAATTATACTTGGAGTATTAATGTTTCTAAGTTATAAGTACGGTAATATCCATCGCTGGAATCTGGAGGCAATCGCGGAAGGTACAGCAACTCTGGAAATGCAGGAAGGTATATATAGATTTGTGTTTATATGTTTCCTGGTCGTCCCCTTAATGGTTGCAGCAGAACCGGTAATGCATTTGGATTTTGACGGAAAGGCCGGCTTTAGCAAGGTGAGTTCTGTTTTGCCTATTCCTGTTTGGAAAAGAGTGGCAGCAAAATACATATCATATATTTTTTATGTATCCGCAACTTTACTTGTAGACATTGTTATAGCAGTAGTAGCATCGAGACTTGTGGATTTTCTGCCGGCAACGGATTTGATCGGAACACTTATCACGTGTACCTCATTTATAGTCATGGCAGGTGCTTTAACCATATTTTTTGTCTTTTGTTTTGGCTATTCGAACGTGATGAATTTGTCAATGCTTGCAGTATTGCTACTTAGCGGCTTTTTTATCTTGATTAATTGGAAGACGGTTAAAGAATTTTTTACGATTATTTTTTCAGATGGTTCGGCTGAGTATAATTTTAGTTTCTTTTCAGGTTTGGGTAACTCTATAGTAGACAAATCATGGATTATGATGGTCGCAGCAATAATTGTTTTTATTATGTCATACATTGGCGCTGTGATTATTGCCTACAGAAAGAGAGGTATAATCTGATGGGTGGTTTATTATATAGAGATTTTGTTTCGGTATATAAAATTAGAAAGACAAATCTTGCGGTTGCAGTACTGATATTTGTGTTGGTCTATGTTGTATTTCGAGTAGCATTTCCGGGATACAAATATGCATCTCTTGCGACAAGTCCCGATGCCGCTATGAACTGGATTGATGCGGTAGCATTTATGATGTTAGCTATGACTCCGGTATTGTTACTAGGATTGTCCGGATATGCCATGAATCACATTATATCCCAGGATGAGAAGAATAAGGTAAGAGCATACATAATTGGAATGCCGATAAGTAAAAATACATATATTGCTTCAAAATATGTGTTTATGATTATCCAGTGTTATGTGACATTGGCAATATCATATGTGATGGGAAGCTTTTTCCTGGCGTATTGTGTGGAGGATATCCAACAGGTCGGAAGTTTCTTATTGGCTATGTTACTGCCTATGGTGTGCTTCATTTTGTTTTATATGTCATTTGATATCCCGCTGCTTATTTTGAATGGCTCAAATAAAGCACGTATAATAGAATATATTGTGCTTGCAGCAGTTGCTATCGTGCTGATTGGGGTAACTCTCTTTGCTGATTTGGACAGCATAGGCACATCAATTGAAAGCATTATTAATTGGTTCAATAATAATTCAACTTTGATTTCAATAGTTGAGATACTGATGCCGGTAATAGTGGGAGTAATATACTATTTGTCATACAGAATAACCTGCCGTGTTGCTGCGAGAAGGGAGTGGGTATGATGGATAAGAAAT
>JAKSRV010000072.1 GCA_024403435.1 Lachnospiraceae bacterium | reverse complement strand
CTCCTGAAAGGTCTGCTCCTACTACACTAAGAGTAAGCTTTGCATTTGCAAGCTCGTTTCCGCTGTTAAGGAGTTCACCTGTTGATGCTACTGCTACCTTTGAGAACTTTCCTTCTGCGGGTACAGGAATCCACTTATCTTCCATTGTAATATGGTTGTCATCAACAATAGTGGTTCCGTCGGTCTTATAGAACTTTCCATCTTCCTTTACTACAAAACTGATTGACTCTGCCTTAGCATATCCGTCAGGTGCAGTAGTTTCGGTCAATGTATATGTTCCTGCGGGAAGTCCGGTAAGCTCCATAGAAGTGCTTCCGGTTGTCCAACTGATACTTGTTGCTGTTCTGCTAGCAGTATCGATTGCAGGGCTTCCTGACTTGGCAGTTACTCCTGAAAGGTCTGCTCCTACTACGCTAAGAGTAAGCTTTGCATTTGCAAGCTCATTTCCGCTGTTAAGGAGTTCGCCGGTTGAAGATACTGCTACCTTTGAGAACTTACCGTCTGCAGGTACAGGAATCCACTTGTCCTCCATAACAATCTTGTTAGAATCCATTGCGGTAGTTCCGTCAGCCTCGAAGAACTTACCATTTTCATCTACAACAAATGTAATTGACTCTGCCTTCTCATATCCATTGGGTGCAGTGGTCTCGGTAAGTGTATATTTTCCTGCGGGGAGTCCGGTAAGTACCATAGGTGCATTTCCGGTCTTCCAGCTAATCTTTGTAGAAGTTCTGTCGTTCTCGATTGCAGGACTTCCGTCCTTTGCAGTTACTCCCGAAAGATCTACACTTCCTTCAACAGTAAGTGTAAGCACTGCTCCGCTGAGTTCATCTCCCTTATTAAGAAGTTCTCCGGTTGATGACACTGCTACCTTTGAGAATTCTCCGTCTCCGGGTACAGGCTGCTTCTTATCCTTCATAACAATACGATTATTTTCAATCGCAGTTTTTCCGTCTTCCTCATAGAACTTACCATATTCATCAACTACAAACTTGATGCTCTCTGCTACATCATATCCATCAGGCTTTGTAGTCTCGGTAAGTGTATATGTTCCTGCGGGAAGTCCGGTAAGTACCATAGCTGCATCTCCGGTCTTCCAGCTGATCTTTGTTGAAGTTCTGTCGTTCTCGATTGCAGGGCTTCCTGACTTTGCGGTTACTCCTGAAAGATCTGCTCCTACAACAGTAAGAGTAAGTACCGCTCCGCCAAGTTCCTTTCCGTTGTTAAGAAGTTCTCCTGTTGATGATACTGCTACCTTTGAGAATTCACCTTCTGCGGGAACAGGGATCCACTTATCCTCCATTGTAATCTTGTTGTCGTCAACTATAGAAGTTCCGTCTTCTTTATAGAAATTACCATCAGCCTTTACGATAAAGGTGATTGATTCTGCCTTAGCATATCCGTCAGGAGCTGTAGTCTCGGTAAGGGTATATGTTCCTACAGGGAGACCTGTGAGAACCATAGGTGCGCTTCCGGTTGTCCAGCTGATACTGGTTGCTGTTCTACCTTCTGTATCGATTGCAGGGCTTCCTGACTTTGCAGTTACTCCCGAGAGATCTGCACCCTCTACAGTAAGGGTAAGCTTTGCTTCTGCAAGTTCATCTCCGTTGTTGAGGAGTTCACCGGTTGATGATACTGCTATCTTAGAGAATTCACCCTCAATACTCTTATTATTGATAACATTACCGTCGTTAACGTTAAGAGCGGTTGTGGTACGTGCGGCAATCTTTACTGTGTAGATAGTGTTTGAAATAACATATCCTGCAGGTGCCTCAACTTCCTTAACGTAATAGGTTATGTCTTCTGTAGATTCAATATTTTCAAAAGTAAATGTTCCGTCTGCTCCTGATACAACAACACGTACAGCAGTAGTCTCGCATTTAGCATCTGTAAAGAGACCGAACTTTGCACCGCTGAGAGGCTTGGTTGAGTTTCCGTCAACTACACCCTTCTTACCTACGATAGAGGTATATGTAGGAATCTTGTTGTTTACGATGGCTCTGCCATAGTTAATCTTAACCTCAGCGGTAGTACCTGCAGCAACCTCAACTGTATAAACGGTTGAAGAAGCCTGATAGTACTGAGGAGCTTTAGTCTCCTTTACGTAATAGGTCGCACCGTATGTAGACTCAACTTTTTCAAACTTGAATGTACCATCTGCAGCTGAAGTAGCGGTCGCAATAGGTGTTCCGCTGCAATTCGCATTGGTATAGAGTCCGAATTCAGCACCTGCAAGTCCTGCACCGTTAGCATCAACCTTAGTTCCGGTTAATGTTGTATAGGTAGGATTCTTCTCGTTAACAATGCTCTTGCCTTCATTAAGAGTAATTGTATTTGTAGCCTTCTCCTCGACTGCAACAGGATATACCGCATTTGAAAGCTTATATCCTGTAGGAGGCTCTATCTCCTTAACATAGTAGTTGCCGGGCTGAGTCGAAAGGACGCTCTCAAACTTAAATGAACCGTCATTACCTGAAATCGCGGTAAGAATAAGATTCGTACATGCAAGGTCATTGTAAAGACCGAACTTGGCTCCTCTTAAACCTACACCGTTTTCATCAGTCTTCTTACCGGTAATAGTTACATATGAACTCTCTTCAAGTCTATCTTCCATATGGATGAGATTCTCACCCAAAGCCTTACCATTCTGATATACCAGACCATCTTTTCCAATGGTAAAGTCGATAGATTCTGCTTTCTTATATCCTGTAGGCGCCTGGTTTTCTGTCAAAGTATAATTACCGGCAGGCAATCCTGACAGAACCTCAGCTCCGTTGGCGCTTGTTGTCCAGCTGATTATATTTTTAACCGAACTGCCGTCTGCTGAACTATGAGCAATTGAAGGACCATTGATGCTCTTTACATTTGACAAATCTACATCTGCTCTAAGACTAAGTTCTGCACCTGAAATTTCATCAGAATCCGAAACTGCGGTCTTAGAAATTGTAAGTTCGATACTCTTATTTACAATATCATTACCATTAGCGATGTTGATATCGTAAGATTTTCCTGCAGGTACTTCTACTGTATATACAGTGTTATCCGCTACATATCCGGCAGGAGCCTGGATTTCCTTAACATAATATGTGGTGTTTTCTACTGAGAGAATGTTATCAAAAGAGAATTTGCCATCGTCTGAAGATACAGCCTTCATTACAAGAGAATCGGCAGCGCATGATTTATCGCTGTAAAGTCCGAACTCAGCACCGGCGAGAACATTATGACTATCGTCAGTCTTCTTACCTACGATAGATACATATGTAGGAAGTACTTTCGCATCTACTCTGTGATACTGACCCTTATTGGTGAACTTATTGGCAATAACAGTACCGTCCCAGTTCTTACCGAGTAAAATCTCTGCGCTGGGAGCTATAACTGTACCGAAACCTCTTTCACCATCGAAACTGATGGTTCCTGAATACTGCTTGTCTGCTGCAGTGCTGTCGTAAATGTTGAACAGCATCTTATTGTAGTTCTTGCCTACATTGTTCTCTGCACTGGCAATAGTATGGTTCTTGTCGCCCAGAATCATTGCGGGGAATGAAACTGTAGCACTATTCTTGACATTAGCCATATCAACATTGACTATAACGAGCTTATCGGCGTCATAATCAGGGAACTCAAAATAAATATTATTTCCGTTGGCAACAAGATCGGCAGCATCAATATTAATAACATTGATGAGGCTCTTTCCTGTTACAACAACACGCTTATTGTTTATATCAGAGAAATCTTTGGTAACAGTATTAGTTGCAGAAGTAGCTGCAATCTGCTGATTATACTTAATCATCATCTTCTGAATGCTTGAAAATGAGACATAGTCTTCCTTATGTACAACATTCTTCGGATTATCAATCTTAAACTTCGTCTTATCGGTCAGAGTAACATAGTTCTCTGAACCGTTCGAAGTTACTTCTGCACCGGTATAAATAACATCACTTTCCAATTCTGACATATTATGAGAAAGCGAACTTGCTGACTCAAAATAGAATTCCTCAGTGATATTGTAACCTTTTCTCAAACCGGAATCCTGCTTCTGGTTGAGATTCTTTACAATAAAGTTAGAGTGGAAATGAGCATCGATATTTGCTGAATCGAATGCCACCACACCGAAATGCCCGAGTATGTAATCGGGTGTCCAAGTGTCTGATACATATGCTGCATCTGCGTGAAGCGGTACAAAACCTATTCCTGTTAAGACCATAATCATCGCCGTAAATACAGCCAATGCTCTAGTTAATTTCTTTTTCATAGTTGCCTCTCTTTTTTCTCTCTCTTTACGTAAATAAACATTAATCGCCTAATTTACACAATTATAACTTATCGTAACCGCTTACATCTCGAGTGTCAAGTAACTAAATATGCCTAGATATACGCTATATCCACCATATTTTGTGGTCAAATTATGTTAACCTCTGATTTCCAACAATGTTTCGCCTAAAAAAAACTAAAATTACCTAAATTAATTTTTTTAGTCTGCGCAAAATGGACAAAAATAGAAGCGTACTCACCAAAAGCACGCTTCTCATTTTTACAATATACAAATATATCTGACTGCGATTATATCAAATCTTACTCCGCATTGATTCCGTAGTATCCGCAAAGAGCTGCAAGGCCGCCCTGGAATCCGCTTCCGATAGCATTGAACTTCCACTCGCCGTTGTGCTTGTAGAGCTCACCTACAACTACTGCGGTCTCGATAGAGAAATCCTCACCGAGGTCATATCTAACCATCTCGGTACCGGTGGTCTCATCTACAAGTCTGATGAATGCGTTTGATACCTGGCCGAAGTTCTGGCGTCTGGTCTCTGCATCATAAATGGTAACGGTGAAAGCAATTCTCTCGATATTTGCGGGAACCTGAGTCAGATCTATGAGAACCTGCTCATCATCTCCTTCGCCTGCGCCGGTAAGGTTGTCGCCCTGATGAACTACAGCTCCGCTGGGATGCGCAAGGTTTCCGTAAAATACGAAATCTGTATCTGCAGTGCACTTGCCGTTTGCGCCGAGCAGGAATGCACATGCATCAAGGTCAAATGCTGCTCCCGAATCAAATACATTAACGTCCCATCCGAGGCCTGCCATAATCTTTGTAAGTGAAGGATTACCCTTGGTTAAATCAATCTTCTGTCCCTTTGTTAAACAAACTGCCATTTTATACCCTCCTATTTAGTCTGCGCGTTTGCGTACTGTTTTCTGAAATCTTCCTTAATAGCTTCAAGTCTTGCCTTGTCGTCGATACGCTTCTGTCTTGCGTCCTCCTCGATACGTCTGGTCTCCTCAATACCTGTGGTAATGGTTTTCCAGGTAGTCTCGAGTGTCTCAATCTGAACAGAGCTTCCGGCTGCAAGTCTTGCGGTCTGCTGAGATACGCTTACAGTATTTTCTGCATTCTTAATCAGCATGTCATTGGTCTTCTTGTCAAGCTCAGCCAATGATTCGGCCTGAATCTTCTGTCTCTTGAGAAGGATAGCCTGTGCAAGAGCCTGCTTGAATACAGGCAGAGTTACGATAAATGCAGAATTAATCTTTCTGACCAGATTGTAATTTGAAAACTCCATGGTCTTAATCATAGGAATAGACTGCATAGCTACATTCTCTGCGGTTCTGAGGTCCTGGGTGCGCTGCTCAAGCATAAGGAGCGCCTGGTTGAGAGTGGTCAACTCAAACTGAATAGACTGATCTCCGCTGTTTTGCATCTCCTCGGTTCTCTTGGCGATGTGTGCCTCAAGCTCCTTGCATGCCTGCTCACCTGCGAGGATGTATTTTACCAATTCCTGATAGTAATTAACATTAGCCTCAAAAAGTGTATTGAGCTTCTTATTTGACTGCTTAATCTCCTGCTCATAGCCTCTGAGCTGTACATAAATCTTGTCTACGTCCTCGCCCATGGTGTGATACTTTGCAAGAATTTTCTCAAGCTGCTTCTTCGCATTGCTGAAAAGTCTGTTCAACAGGCCCTTATCTTCCTTAATCTCATCGATGTTGAACTGACTCATTATCTTGCCCAAAATCTTGAGCAGATTGCTGGTCTCATTAAGCTCTGACAGTGACATACTATTGAGCACTACATCGGATGCCTTGGAAATCTCATCTGCAACCTCCGAACCAAAACCAACGATGCTTGCCATGTCTGTCAAATCGATGCTGCTTACAATGGCATCAACTTCTGCAGAGTTTACAAGCTCTTTATTCATTTTTTCTCTCTCGGCAACAATATCGTATTCCTCTACAACTGCCACCTCAGCCTTAGCCTCGGGTACGGTGTTGGCAATCACAGATGCCTCGGGAGTCGCTGTCTTAGTAAAATCAAGTCCCATACTTATTCCCTCTCTTTACTTATTCCCTCTTTTGAAAATGTCGGTCCACGAGCCACGCGAACCGCTCTTCGGAAGACGCCCGAAATCAGGTATTTTCATATCATACAGATAATCGCCTATCTGGTGCTCTTCCATTAACCCCTTACTGAAATGAGTCTCGACACTCTGATAACCCGTGGGCACAAAAAATACTATATCAAAGCCCACCTGATTCAAAAATGCCATGACCATTGAGTCCTCCGGAGAGATAGGATTCTCCGTGGTGTTTATATATACTATTTTAGGATTTTTTTTGGTAAAGTCAAACTTTTGAATCATCCTGATAAGTTCCTTGGGCAGATTCAAAATCTGTGCTACCACAGTGTACTCCGTACCGTTTACCCCGATGCCCTTTATCAGCTTTTGATCCAGCATATTTTGGAGCTTATCAAGTATATATTCCTGTATCTCTTCACGCAGTATTCCGTAAGGATACTTGGAATGACTCTTGATAACATTACGCTGAAGCTTGCCACCTCGCAGAAAATCCGTTGCGTAGGGCTTCATCGGATTTATCTCATTTACATTAATATAAGGACCGTTCTTGATTAACACGGTATCCTCTGTCACAAGCGACTTTACGCTTTCCCAGTATTTTTGCACCTGCTTGTCCTTCACACCTGATATCTTGGCAAAAATAACGGGCATGTTGACCTCATCATTGGTGGTGCTGAAGTTAGGTCTGTATTTAAGCTCCTGGTCCCAGAGGATTTTGATTTCCTCGTACATGGTACGCAGGCTGATGGCATTGGCCTTGTTGTACTGACGATTGCGGAACATGCCTGAATTGCTGTAAATCATTGTATCCAGCTCACGCTCGGCATGATAAGCCACCGTCGCAATCTGCGCGTTGGAATCCGCCTCGGGGAATGTATCCATCATCAGACTCTCACCGTTGTGAATCTCATAGAGCAGCTTGTCCTGCAGGCAGCATTTATCATTCAGGTTCGGGCAAAGTACCAACACATCCACGGGAAGTCTCGCGAGGAAACGCATAAACAGAGCTTCCCTCTCATTTCTGCAACCGCCCATATGTATGAAGCAGCTGATCTCCGGCAGCTTCCAGCCGCTGAACAAATCCGCCACATATCTCTTCATCCAGCAAAGAAGATACACTGCCTTGTTGGTCAGTCTGTTGAGATTTGGTGCACTCTTTCCTGCTGCTGTGCCGAGATTGGCCTCTTCCTTCATCGCTTCATCCATCATGACCTCTACAAATGCGGTGTTCATCAATTTCTGAAGCTCGATATTTTGTGTAAAAGCGAAGTTTCCTGCCAAATGACTGATCATCTGGTCAACCTTCGCGTAATTTCCGCGTCTGATTTCGGCAATCTCCTCATTGGTGGGGGCGGGGAGTTCACCGTTTACAATCAGCAGCCTGCGCTTGGAATTTTTCATATCCTGTCTGAATCTGAACAACTCGTTTGCATAGGTAAGCTTGTCCTCGGCGCCGCTGATTCTGCAAAAACAGTTGTAAAAAAAAGCGCTGTCCTTACCTCTTACAGTGACTGCGGTCAGGAAATCCTCCAGACCTTTGCCGTCTGTCCACGCATTGGTGCAACCCTTCACGGACGCTCCGGCACCTATCAGGCGCTCCTTGTCCATTTGCTTTTGCAGATTATCCCACACACTCCTGAGATTGAAGTTGTCAGGGAAAGCCACCAGTCCTTCCGCCTTGTATTCATCAGACAGTTCAGACCCGGGATCCAGCTTCAGATAGCCGGCATCACCGTTGTGCTGCAACAGCACCACATCACATCCTGCGTTTGACAGAATAGAGATAAGTAACAGCTCATAATTGCTGATATCGCCCTCGTAAATAATCTTGGGCACATTGTTTTCGCCGAGCTGTCCCACTATTCTTTCAAACTTGTAGTACAGCCAGCACATAAATTTTACGTATGCATTCTTGAGCATGCTGTCGACTTTTCCGCTTTTGCGCATATTCTCCAGACATGCATAGATAGACTTACCTACGGTTTCCACCTGGTAGTCGTTCATTCTGGGCAACCATTTTTTAAGGCTCGCAATGATAAAATCACTGTCAGCCTTAAAATCCGAACCCATAATTTCATTGTAATAAGCCAAATTGCTTTCACCGGGATTGGGGATTTTTCCCTCAATCATAACACCGTTCTTACGCGCGGCATCATAATATTTGTGCACAAAATCCCCTATCTCAGCGTTATAACCATTGATACGGTAAAAATATACGCCTCGCTCTGCTCGCTTATTCAGTTCTACAAAATAATCCGAAAGGCTTCGAATTTTTTTGTGATTCAACATATATTTTCACCCAATTATCAGCGCTTGTTTCTGGTAAGAATAATGAGAATAACTCCAAGTGCAAGTATTCCGGCACCTGCAAGGCACATTACAAGCCAATGATCGTAATTGCCGTATGAAATGTAGTAAGGAAGACCATACTTCAAAATCTCTGAATCAGTGAAGCCGAGTTCCTTGAGAGCGGTCTTGTAATACTGCTCATCATCTTTGTCCATCTTTGAAATGGTACCCTTTACGGAAATTGTCTCCGGGGGAATATTGGTGCTCTCTTCAAAATAATATGCATAGGTCTGATCTGTCTGACGATCATACTTAGCACCCATTGTATTGGCATTTACTGCAATACCCATGTAGCTCTCTTCGCCAACAGGGATGATGTAATACCAAAGAACGGTTGACTTCTGCTTTACACCGTAATTGGTGCTGTAGCTCTCCTCATATGCACCTAAGTTAGCGTAGATTTCACCCTCAACGAGCATACCGGGCTTAATCTCCTTGTCGCCAAGTGCATTGAGATTGTAGGGAGTCTTGTGAGCCATTACCGCATTGTAAATACCGAATGCCAAAAGAGCTATGCCTATAAGGATAAGAACAATTTTGAGACGGGTTAATAAATTTCTTAACATTTTTTCCTCATTCCTTCATAAGATTATGATATTAATTGATATACAGCATATAGAATATCAGACTTTTGATAATTTTTCCAAATTTTTTTACTTTTTTAATCTATTCTGCGATTTATTTGATGTATAGATATATTTCACACTATTTTCACACAAAATACGCAATATCTTCACATTCCTACGGCCAATTCGCTTGAAATATAGCCCCCGTTTATGTATGATAAAACGCGAATGTGATATGACACATTCCGCAGACTATTATTTATAAACAAGGAGATAAAACCATGATTTGTCCTACATGTGGAAAAGAACTTCCCGATGGCGCAGCATTCTGCAACAGCTGCGGAACAGCTCTTAATGCAGCACCCCAGCCTGCAGCTCAGGCTCCTATCCAGATTGTTCCTACCGGCAAGAACATTCGTTATCATTGCGCAGCCTGCAAGAACACTTCTGATGTAAAGACTGATGCAGCTTGTCCTAAGTGCGGAGCACCTGCTCTTCCCGGCGGATACATTAAGCTCTATCGTATGGGCGCTATGCTCGGTGTAGCAGTTCCTTTTGAAATCTACATCGATAACGAGCTTTGGGGCTACATCGGAAACAAGCAGACCTGCTGGATCAGAGTTCCCTTCGGAACCCACAGACTCCACGTTGCTCAGGGTATGAACAGAAAGTGCACCGACGTTATGATTACCATCGCTCCCGAACATCCTCTTGAGGGATGCAAGTGCGCTATCAAGCCCGGCTTCTTTGTAAACTCATTTACAATCACAGCTGCTAACCCTGCAGAAGTTCCGGACTAATCATAGCTACATCTGCTGAGTTAGGTTTCGAACTATTTGTAGAAATCTCAACAATACATATAAAAAATACAACACCCCTGATTTCGAGGTATCAACCATCTTGATACCATCCGAGTCAGGGGTGTTTTTAACTAATATAACTGCTTCATTCCATACTTTTTCAAATCAACTCGACCGTCTACGACTTCTATACCGTCAGCTTCCAATATACGAGCCTGTGCTCCGGCACCGCCGAATGCAAATTCTCCTGCGAGTTCGCCCTTAGAATTAACCACCCTGTAGCATGGTATTCCGTCAGGGTCAGGATTTTTGTGAAGCGCATTACCCACTGCACGAGCCATTTTCTTGTCACCGGCCATCTCTGCTACTTGCCCGTAGGTGGCCACATAGCCGCGCGGAATCCTTTTCACCGCCTCATAGATTCTCTTGGTAGGACTGTCTGAGACCAAATCATAGCTCTCCGCTATCATACGCTTGATGTCTTCATCAGGTATTGAACCGTCAATGATAACTGTGTTCCAGTGCTCCTTATTCAGATGATACCCGGGAATGACAGAAGCATATGTCTGACGCCACATGTCTCGCCACGCAGGGTCCACCTTGACGTTGATATTCAGGTACCCATCTCTTTCGTATGTCCACAAAAATGCTTTGGCCGCAGATTTTCCTCCGCCACTGTTCCCTATACCGGGCATAAATCGCACCAACTGCCAATTTTGATCGCGAAATGGCGCATCTCTGAATGTATCCTCAAATGACAATCCATATGCAATTAAATCTTCACGCGTCATCATAAATTTACTGTCCTTTTGTCACATGTTCTTTTGCCACATATCCTCTTGCTTCCCTGACGATTCCTTCGGGAT
>JAKSRV010000071.1 GCA_024403435.1 Lachnospiraceae bacterium | reverse complement strand
CTATTGGATTTAGCTGTGTCAGCTACTGCAACAGGCTTATCCTTGGGAAGGATGATGTTCAGGAGGATTGCTACTATAGCTGCAGGAACAATTCCTGAACCGCCGAAGATATGACGAACGATTTCTGGAGCGTGTGCAAGGATATTCAAGTTGGCACCCATTCCGTATCCTACACCGAGAGAAACTGAAACGATTGATAAGTTTCTGGGGGTGAGAGGAGTTTTGGTAATCAACTGTATACCGCTGACAATGATAGAAGAGAACATCATTACGGCAGCACCGCCGAGTACAGACTGAGGCATGATTGAAACGAGGGCTCCGAGCTTGGGACAAAGTCCGCACAGAACAAGGAAGATTGCACCGGTGGCAAGAGCAATTCGATTGACTACCTTGGTCATGGCTACAAGACCTACATTCTGGCTGAACGATGTATTGGGGAGTACGCCGAATACAGCAGCAAGTGAAGATCCGACACCGTCACATATTACACCGCCTGAAAGCTCTTTATCTGTTGCTTCGCGACCAAATCCACCTTCGGTAACTCCCGAAATATCACCTACAGTTTCTACTGCGGTTACAATAAACATTATCAATACAGGAATTATAGCTCTTATATCGAATACAGGCTTAACAGGCATTATTTTGGGAATTGCAAACCATGGCGCATCTACAACTTTCTGCCAATTGAGAACCCATCCTTTGGTGTATTCGATATATTCCTGAGTCTCAGCATTGAAATAAGTACCGGTTTTGGGAAGAACATATCCCATAATGATAGCGGCGATATAACCGCAAACAATACCGATGAGTATTGAGGATGAACTTAAGAATCCCTTGCCGTAATGTTTGAAAGCTAAAATTACAATCAGTACAAATAATGCGAGTAACAGGTTTTCAGCAGAACCGAAATCCTTGGCATCCTGTCCACCACCAAAAGATGATATACCAACAGAGATAAGGCTGAGACCGATTGATAAAACAACGGTTCCGGTTACTACTGAAGGGAAGAAACGTCTCAGTGGTTTGAGGAAGAATCCAAGTATACCTTCAAAAAGACCACCTATCAGCGAGGCTCCCATTATGGCTGCGTATGCACCGACACCGCCTCCCATAGTTGCGGCTACACTTTTTGATACTCCGATAAATCCTGATGATGTACCCATTATGATAGGTACTTTTCCGCCGATGGGACCGATTGAGAAGAGCTGTATCAGAGTGACGATTCCGGCTATTAGCATAGCGTTTTGTAATAAGCTGAGCTGTAAGTCGGCAAATTCACCTCCTGCGAGACCGCAAGTAGAAGTGATAATCAGCAGTGGAGTGAGATTTCCGACAAACATTGCAAGTACATGCTGCAAACCAAGTGGAATAGCCTGATATATGGGCATCTTGGCATCGAACTGAAAGGCTTCTTTAGACAATGCAAAAATTTTTTTCATGAGTTGCTGTTCCCTTTTTATTTATTCTCATTTCTTCGAGTATTTATAGTAAAAATCATTATTATTTATAGTGAAAACTTTTTTTGTAAAATCATTCCGGCTTGGACATGGCAATTTGTTCGGGAGTAATCGGAAGCTCTCTGTGCCATACACCTGTTGCACGATAAATTGCGTGTGCCAATGCAGGTGCCGGAGTATTTATTACTATTTCACCGATTGATTTTGCACCGAAAGGTCCGGTGGGTTCGTAGCTGTGTTCAAATTCGACCTTGAGATTACCCATATCAAGTCTGGTCGGTAATTTGTACTGCATAAATGAGTTCTCGATAGGGCGGCCTTTTTTGTCATACTGAATGTTTTCATAAAGTGTATGGCCTATTCCCTGTACAATACCGCCTTCTGCCTGTATGCGTGCCAGTGCAGGATTGATAGGAATACCACAGTCGACTACGGACATATAATCCAATATAGTAACTTCACCGGTCAGTTTATCGAGTTCAATTTCAACCATTCCAACCATAAAGGGCGGAGGTGATACAGGAGAGGAGTGCGAAGCTGAAGCTTCGGCGGCCTTGGTATTGTTAACCTGTGCCTTACATCCGATTTCTCTTGTTGTCACGGTTTTGTCTGTATCAATCTGTCTTAGGAGACCGTTATCAAATACTATTTCTTCCTCTGAACATTCTAAAATATCCGAAGCGATTGAACACATTCTCTTCTTTAAGTCCGCACAAGCCTTTTCTACGGCCTTTCCGGTGATATATGTGGTAGAAGATGCATATGAACCGGAATCATAAGGAGATGCGTCTGTATCGGCTCCGAAAACAGATACCTTATCTACAGAGCAGTCCATACATTCAGCAACCATCTGAGCAAGGATTGTGTCGCAACCGGTACCCATATCTGCAGCACCGATTATCAATATGTAATCACCATCTTCATTAAGCTTGACTGTTGCTGAACCGACATCGACATTGGATATACCGGATCCCTGCATGGCCATGGCGACTCCGGCTGTGCGAACCTTACCGTTACCCATATCTCTGACAGGATATTTTTCATCCCAGTGGAACATTTCCTTACAATGTTCCAGGCAACGGTCCAATGCGCATGCGCTGGCGATTTCGTTGTAGTAAGCGGGCATCTGCATGCCTTCTTTTAGCATGTTTATGTCTCTTATAACGGTAGGGTCCATTCCGAGCTTTTCAGCAAGTTCATTTACTGTTGTTTCTACGGCAAATATACCTTGTGTGGCTCCGTATCCACGATATGCTCCGGCAGCCATTGTGTTGGTATATACGACATCGTAGTCAAAACGGTAGGCTTCAAGGCTACCCGTGTACATAGGTATTGATTTGTGTCCTGAGAGACCTACGGTTGTGGGACCGTGTTCGCCGTATGCACCGCTGTTGGAAAGTGTATAAAGATCCAATACACGTATTTTACCATCCTTGTTGGCTCCGAGGCGTACACGTACCTGCATTTCATGACGGGGAGAACCGGCAATCTGTGATTCTTCACGTGTAAAAATAATCATTGCAGGACGGCCGGTTTTCATTGTGACAAATGCAGGATAGACTTCACTGACAGAAGACTGCTTTGCACCGAAACCGCCGCCGATACGAGGCTTTTCTACACGTATTTTGTTCTTGGGGATTCCAAGTGCATGAGACAGTATTCTTCTTACATGGAATACGATCTGGGTGGAAGATATTACATGAAGTCTGCCGTATCTGTCCAAGGATGTATATGTACGAAATGTTTCCATCATTGCCTGATTGAATGCCTTGGTATGATATGTTCTATCAAGAACTATATCGCAATCAGCCATTACGCCTTCGACATCTCCAGATGAGTTGGAATCGCTTGCAACAAGGTTTCGTTTATTGCTTCCGCCGACATCAACTGTAGGAACCCAGTTGTCTTCGGGGTGAACCAGTATAGGATTGTCTTTGGCTGTTCTGAAATCAAGAACGGGAGTAAGCTTTTCATATTCTACTTTGATGAGCTTCATTGCCTTAAGAGCGGCCTTTTCATTTTCGGCTGCAATGATTGCAACCACGTCGCCGACAAAACGAACATGTCTGTCTATTATCATTCGATCGTAAGGAGAAGGCTCGGGAAAAGTCTGGCCGGCATTGGTGAAGCGCTCGGTAGGTACATCCTCCCAGGTATAAATATCAACAACACCGGGGACCAATTTGGCAGTCTTGGTATCTATAGATGCAACAATAGCGTTGGCATGAGGACTGCGTAAAAGCTTGACTACAAGCGCATTATCGGGAACGATGTCATCTGTATAGACAGGCTTTCCGAGAAGAAGCTGCATGGCATCTTTTTTACGAACGGATTTGTTTATTGCTTTATATTCCTTGTGTTCCATACATTCCTCCTTAATTTTCTTTTCTACTGTCTAAAAATGCTCTTATTCCGCGAAGCTGACCTTCGTAGCCGCTGCAACGACATAGGTTGCCGGCAAGAAACGCTCTGATTTCATCATCTGTAGGATTGGGATTTTCACGTAGAAGAGCAATGGTATTCATTACGAATCCGGGATTGCAGAATCCGCACTGGTCCGCGCCCTGATCGGCAATGAAGCCTACGAATTCAGAAGCTTCTTCCTGGAGCCCTTCGAGTGTTGTGATATTGTGACCGGCAGCTCTTGCTACAAGCATTGAACATGAGAGTATAGGAGTATCATCCATGAGTACTGTACAGAGACCGCAGTTGGCGGTTTCACATCCGCGCTTTACACTTAAGCAACCGTGCTTACGCACAAAATCAATAAGAAGCATGTCTGCATCTACATTATCTGTAATCTTTTTACCGTTGAGTGTGATTTGAATATCCATTACTTATGTTCACCCTCCTTCATAGAACTAATCATTGAAAGAATGCCTCGTTTGGTAAGTACCTCAATCAATTGCTTTCTGTATGAAGCACTGCCGCGGCTGTTGCTTCCGGTTTTGATATTTTCTGCAACATATTTTGCGAATTTATCTGCGGATTCTTCAGTGATTTCACCGCTTAATATATTTTCATTGTCGGTTACGGACATTGCTCTGTGAGGACGCGCACCGATTACGGCAGTGTATTTTCCGTTTATGCATGAAAGAGCACAGGCAATTATAGGAAAATCTGTTCGCTGTGCACGCATTGAACTGTAATTGAAGTAACCGGGAGTTTTCTTGACAATTATTCGAATAATGAGGTCATTGTCATATTTCATATATGCAAATTTGGAGATAGGGATGACGCCGGCATTAAACAGCTCGACATAGCAATCCATCGCCATAAAGCAGGTGAGTACATCTGAAAATCCAAAGCGTCCCCAAATGCTTCCGCCGATTGTTGCGAGATTTCTAAATTGTACGCCTACGATATCTTTTACAGCGTTGCAAATGGCATTGTTGGTATAAGAATTGAGACCCTGATGCAATTCAAGCTGCCTCAAGGTGACAGAAGCTCCAATCGAGAATTGCTTATCGTTTTCTTCGATGGTGTTAAGTCCCAAATCGCACAGATCGATAGCAGTGCTGATATTTCCGCTACCCATTTTTAACCAAAGCATGCCGCCAATTATTTTGTTGGTTTTGGCTTGATTAAGTTGGTAAGCTTCTTCGAGACTTTGCGCCCGTACGTATTTTTGTATAGTAACCATTTAATACTCCTCAGTTAATGTTGTTTAGAATGGAAATTGAAGCTAAATACTATTATTTAAAAACAACTATTTTTATTCTACCAATTATGGTTGATTTTGAAAATCTAATTTGATATAATGCGTTATTGTTTTGTGACTATAACGAACAATTGGAGGAAATTATGAAAAAGAAAATTTTAGGCTTAATGCTGGCATCATTGATGGTTGTTGCTACAGCTTGTTCAAGCACTGACAATACTGCAGACAACGGCAACACTGATGTAGTTGAACAGACAGTTGATGAAGAGACAACTGAAGACCGTCAGACACAGGAAAATGATGATGCAGAGGAGCAGGATGGATCTGAAGAAGAATCAAATAATGATGTTGATTACACAGTAACTTATCCTGTAACAATTGTTGACCAGGCAGGTAGAGAGGTTACCATAGCAGAGGAACCCACTAAGCTTGTAAGCGGCTATTATATTTCTTCAAGCCTTCTTATCGCACTTGATCTTGATTCGAAAATGGTTGGCGTTGAGGCAAAGGCTGATAAGCGTCCTATTTACAAATTGAGCGCTCCCGAACTCATGGAACTTCCCAATGTAGGTTCTGCCAAGAACTTTGACCTCGAGGGATGCATCGCACTTGAGCCCGATCTTGTTATTTTACCCCTTAAGCTCAAAGAAAGCGCAGCTGCACTTGAGGAGCTTGGAATTAATGTAATTCTTGTTAATCCCGAAAATCAGGAACTTTTCCTTGAGATGGCTGATATTATTGCTACCGCAACAAACACTGTTGAGAGAAAGAACAGCCTTGTTGATTTCATTAATGCACAGGATGCAATGATTGACAGTGCAATGGCAAATGCAGATGGTGTAAAGGTATATCTTGCAGGTAATTCTGATTTCTTATCAACTGCTTGCAATGGTATGTATCAGTCTGATATGATTTCTAATGCAGGCGGAATCAATGTTGCCGGTGAGATTGAGGATACATATTGGGTAGAGACTGATTATGAGCAGGTTCTCGCATGGAATCCTGAGTATATCATTATTGCTGCTGAGGCAGAGTATTCTGTTGAGGATGTACTTAATGATGAAAATCTTGCAATGTGTGATGCTGTTATAAACGGTAACGTATATAAGATTCCTTCAAAGGCTGAGGCATGGGACAGCCCTGTGCCCGGTGGTATTCTTGGTTCTGTATGGCTCGGAAGTGTTATTCATCCCGAATTGATCAGTGCAGAGCAGTGTGATTCAATAATTGAGGAATTCTATGAAACCTTCTACGATTTCAAATACAGTGAAAACTAATCTGCTTATTATTGGCGGGGCGACAATTTTGGTCGCCCTGTTTTTTGTGAGTTTATTTGTCGGTAAATTTCCGCTTTCACTAAATGAAATGCTTGCCGGCAATCAAATGCATATCAAAGTTTTTCTTACGCTTAGATTGAGTAGAGCTTTTGTCGGTGTGCTTGGTGGTTTTGCGCTTGGAGTAGCAGGATTTGTATATCAGACTGTTTTTAGAAATCCTCTAGCTTCACCTGACATTATTGGTGTCGCATCGGGAGCAAGTGCAGGAGCCGCGTTGGGAATATTGCTCCTGTCAGGGACTTTTATGGTGACGGCATGTTCTTTTGGTGGGGCTGTTGTGGCTGTGCTGTTGGCATTGGCACTTGCATCGATTGACAGAACAGGTAAAAAAAGCACTGTTGTGCTGGCCGGTATAGCGGTTCATTCATTGATGCAGACAGTATTGATGTTTTTGAAGCTGTCAGCAGATCCCGAAAGACAGCTTGCTTCTATTGAATATTGGATAATGGGCAGTCTGAACGGAATCAATTCACACATTATAGGTCCCAATTCAATAATCTGTGTTATTTGTCTGGTTGCACTAGTATTGCTTCATCGTCAGACTTTACTGCTTTCCGCAGACGAGGGTGAGGCAAGAATGCTTGGTGTGAATGTATCGGTATGGAGACTGGTTTTGCTTATGATTTCTACAGTTACCGTGGCTTGTATCGTGAGTATGACCGGACTAATCAGTTTTGTGGGACTGATTGCACCGCACTGTGCACGTAAGATTACAGGTAATAACAATATCAAAACAATGCTTCTTGGTGGAATAATAGGCGGATGTTTGTTGTGCGGAGCCGATATCTTGGCAAGAAGTGTAGCATCAACAGAATTGCCGGTAAGCATATTTACGAGTCTGATAGGAGCACCTTTCCTTGTTGTACTGCTTGTCAGAGGGAGGGATAGATTATGAGTTTATTATCTGCAAAAGGCATCAGTGCCGGATATGGTAACAGAACTGTTATTAATGATATAAGTTTTGATATTGAGGCCGGGGAACTGGTAGGTATAGTCGGCTCTAACGGATGCGGAAAAACTACACTGTTAAAGTCGGTGTGTAATAATCTTGCTCATTCCGGAAGCTGTGTGATTGACGATATCACTGTTGAGAAGTCATCTGCAAAAGATATTGCAGCGGTATGCAGCTATATTCCTCAAAAAAGCGGAATCAATATTGATATATCTGTATTAGATGTTGTCCTTATGGGGTATAATCCGCATCTTGGATTTTTGGAGTATCCTAATAAGGATATGAAAGAAAAAGCAATGAATGTGTTGCAACAGGTTGGTTTATCCGGATTTGAAGACAGAAATTTTCTTTCGTTGAGTGAAGGTCAGAAGCAGCTGTGTGTGTTAGCAAGGGCAATTGTTTCTGATTGTAAGGTGTTTTTGATGGATGAACCTGAGAGTGCACTGGACTTTTCGGTTAGATATAAAATATTGGACTTCTTAAAGGAAATGCTTGAGGTTAATAAAAAATCTGCGCTTGTGACATTGCACGATATATCGCTTGCCTTGAATTACTGCGATAAATTATTATTGGTTAATAATGGCACAGTAGAAGCTATAGCTGAACCCAAGAAGGATGATTTGAGTTCATTGGAAGAAAAATTAGGAAAGCTGTTTGGAAAGGTAAGCTTAAGAGAAGTTGCAGATTCAAAGGGTAAAAAGAGTCTTGTTATGATCAGAGAGTCGTAGCGGATTAGTGACGCCGGAATTAATGCAACATTCATGGAACGGAAGGTATATGAGAGCAATAACACGAATTGTTTTTTTAGATGATGAAGGGGAGAAGTTTTTCGGTGAGGGACCATGCAGACTTCTTCATGCAATAGAAGAGACGGGGTCACTTAATGCTGCTGCCCAGAGCATGGGAATGGCATATACTAAGGCATTAAAGCTGATAAATAATGCAGAAAAGGCTCTTGGTTTTAAACTGACAGTGCGTGCAGTTGGAGGTAAATCCGGCGGCGGAAGCACGCTTACCGAAGAAGGCAGGGAATGGATGGAGCGGTATGAGGTATACCGTGATGCCTGTCTACGAGAGAACAGCAGGTTATATAATGAATATTTCGGATAACAAAAAAATTGGATGCGTGATTATGGCATCCGGATTAAGCAAGAGATTCGGTAGCAATAAGCTGATAAAAGAACTCGGCGGAATGCCTGTTATTAAATGGGTACTTGATGTAACGGAAGATTTATTTGCATGCAGAGTTGTGGTTACACGCAGCCAAGAGGTTAAAACACTGTGTGAGAATATGAATGTTCCGGTGTTGTACCACGAATATCCCGGCAGGAACGATACTGTAAGAATTGGTCTGAATGCTATGCCGGAAGATATTGAAGGATGTATGTTTTGCATGGCCGATCAGCCTCTGATTCAACAGACAACCATTAAAAATATGATTGCAATGTTTAATGAAAGAAAAGATATCGTTAGGCCTATCTTTGAGGATTCTCCGGGTGCTCCTATATTGTTCCCGGATAAGTATTTTGAGGAACTCAGAAACTTACCGCAGGGTAAAGGCGGAAATGTGGTTGTAAAAGCTCATCCGGATGATGTATATATGGTTAGTGCAGGTTTCGCAGAGGAGCTCTTTGATATAGATACGGAAGAGGATTTTTCGTATATTTTGGATTTTACAGAAAAATATAATGTGTAAAGAAAAAATACTTGACACTATAACGCATTTGTATTATTTTAGTACAGGTGCGTTTTTTATTACTATGCACGAAGCAGGTTTAAATAATGGATAAACTACTTGAAAAATCACTGTTATATGATTTCTATGGTGAGTTGCTTACAGAACACCAGAGAACCGTGTATGAGAGCTTTGTATTTGATGATATGTCACTTGCAGAGGTAGCGGAAGAACAGGGAATTACAAGACAGGGGGTCCACGATCTTGTCAAAAGATGCGACAAGATATTAGCTGAGTATGAGAACAAACTTCACTTGGTTGAGAAGTTTACCAATATAAAGACTACAATTTCTTCAATTAAGGAATTGACTGATTTAGAGAAACACGCAGATATGGATGAGAGTCTTAGGCTTTCAAACATCAAGAGCCTTACAGAGGCTATTTTAGAGGAGTTATAGACCTTGGCATTCGAGAGTCTCACAGATAAATTACAAAATGCATTTAAGAAGCTTCGCGGCAAAGGTCGTCTTACTGAGGATGACGTTAAGGTAGCTCTTAAAGAAGTAAAAATGGCTTTGCTTGAAGCCGATGTTAACTTCAAGGTAGTAAAGCAGTTTACCAAGTCTGTAGAAGAAAAAGCTATCGGTCAGGACGTTCTTAATGGACTTAATCCCGCACAGACGGTTATTAAGCTTGTTAATGACGAACTTATCGAAATGATGGGAAGTGAAACAAACGAGGTTCAGTTCCAGCCCGGTAAAGCGATTACCGTTATCATGATGGCAGGTCTTCAGGGTGCAGGTAAAACAACCGCTACTGCCAAGATGGCAAGACGTTTTAAGAACAAGGGCAAGAAGAGCCTTCTTGTTGCCTGCGATATATATAGACCTGCTGCTATTGAGCAGTTGAGAATTAATGCCGGACTTGTTGAGGTGGATTTCTTCTCACTCGGTTCCGATGTTAAGCCTCCTCAGATTGCCAAGCAGGCACTTGAGTATGCACAGAAGAACGGTCACAACGTTGTAATCCTCGATACTGCAGGACGTCTTCATGTTGATGAGAACATGATGGCTGAGCTTCAGGAGATTAAGGCAACAGTTGATGTACATCAGACAATACTTGTTGTCGATGCTATGACCGGTCAGGATGCTGTAAATGTTGCTAAGGAATTCGACGATAAGGTTGGAGTAGACGGTGTTATCCTTTCCAAGCTTGACGGCGATACCAGAGGCGGTGCAGCACTTTCAATCAAGTCTGTTACAGGCAAGCCTATATTCTACTGTGGAATGGGCGAGAAGCTTGATGATCTCGAACAGTTCCATCCCGACAGAATGGCAAGCCGTATTCTTGGCATGGGTGATGTTCTTTCACTTATTGAGAAAGCACAGGCCAATATCGATATAGATGAAGAAAAAGGACGCGACATGGCTAAGCGCATGAAGAAGGGACAGTTCGATTTTGAGGACTATCTTGAAAGCATGAAGCAGATGCAGAAGATGGGCGGACTTGCAGGTATCATGGGAATGCTTCCCGGTATGGGAATGAAAGCCTCAGATATTGAAGGAATGATTGATGAGAAACAGCTTAAGCGTATGGAAGCAATCGTTCTTTCTATGACAGTTGAGGAGAGACGTAATCCCAAGATACTGAATCCCAGAAGAAAATTCCGTATCGCAAAAGGATGTGGACTTGATATTGCTGAGGTTAACAGATTTATCAAGCAGTTTGAGCAGAGCCAGAAGATGATGAAGCAGATGACCGGCAATAAGCATGGCCGCGGAATGTTCGGCGGATTCGGAAGAAGAGGCGGCTTCCCCTTCTAAATTGAAGCCATATTACAAACAGATAGTTAGAGTATTTCGTATTCGAGATGCTTATTCTATAAATAATAATTTATATTTTTTCTAAATGGAGGAAAACAAAATGTCAGTTAAGATCAGATTAAGAAGAATGGGTCAGAA
>JAKSRV010000070.1 GCA_024403435.1 Lachnospiraceae bacterium | reverse complement strand
TCATGCATGTAGTGGATGATGTTAAGGGTGTTAACGTAAACGTCAGCCTGCCACTCCATCATATCCATGAACTTGTCCATAACGTCATTGTACTCAAGAACGTCACCAGATACAGGACGATACTTAGGACCAACCTGCTTCTTGGTAACTTCATCGATACCACCGTTAAGAGCATAAAGGAGACACTTTGCAAGGTTAGCACGTGCTCCGAAGAACTGCATTTCCTTACCAATTCTCATTGAAGATACGCAGCAAGCGATACCGTAATCGTCGCCGTGAACAACTCTCATAAGGTCGTCATTCTCGTACTGGATTGAAGAAGTGGTGATAGAGATCTTAGCGCAGTACTTCTTCCATCCCTCAGGAAGTCTGGTAGACCAGAGAACAGTGAGGTTAGGCTCAGGTGATGCACCAAGGTTCTCAAGAGTGTGGAGATAACGGAAAGAGGTCTTGGTAACCATGTGTCTTCCGTCAACACCAACACCGCCGAGTGACTCGGTAACCCATACGGGGTCACCAGCGAAGATCTGGTTGTACTCGGGAGTACGAGCGAACTTTACGCAACGAAGCTTCATGATGAAGTGATCAACGAACTCCTGGATCTGCTCCTCAGTGAAGGTTCCGTTCTTAATGTCTCTCTCAGCATAGCAATCGATGAAAGTAGAAGTACGTCCAAGTGACATTGCGGCACCGTTCTGCTCCTTTACTGAGCAAAGGTATCCGAAGTATGTCCACTGGATAGCTTCCTTAACGTTTGCAGCGGGCTTAGAAATATCACAGCCGTAAGAAGCTGCCATTTCCTTCATCATCTTAAGAGCAACGATCTGCTCAGAAATCTCCTCACGAAGACGGATAACATCATCAGTCATTACACGTCCGGTAGAATCCTTCTGCTCAAGCTTGTCCTCGATAAGACGATCGATACCGTAAAGTGCTACACGACGATAGTCGCCGATGATACGTCCACGTCCGTATGCATCAGGAAGACCGGTAACGATGTGTGAAGAACGGCATGCTCTCATCTCTGCATTGTAAGCATCGAAGCAACCTGCGTTGTGAGTCTTTCTGTGAGTAGAGAAGAACTCAGAAATCTCAGGATCTACTTCGTAGCCGTTGTCTGAGCAAGCCTTCTCTGCCATACGGATACCACCGTAGGGCTGAAGTGATCTCTTGAAAGGCTTATCGGTCTGGAAACCAACGATGGTCTCCTTGCTCTTATCAAGATATCCGGGACCGTGTGAAGTGATGGTAGAAACAACCTTGGTGTCCATATCAAGAACGCCGCCTGCTTCTCTTTCCTGCTTCATAAGGTCAAGAACCTGTGCCCAAAGATCCTTAGTGTTCTGGGTAGGTCCTGCAAGGAAACTCTCATCTCCGTCATAAGGAGTGTAGTTTCTCTGGATGAAATCACGGACATTAATTTCTCTGTCCCACTTGCCTGTTACAAAATCTTGCCATTCAGGTCTCATTGTGTAAAAGCCTCCTATAATAAAAATATATTAGATTTATGAAGCGGGTTGCGCTTCTATAATTTCTAGCGTCTATTATTATAGAAAACATAGGGTACAATAGTCAAGATTCGGGGTGTACTTTTTTGTATACAAGATTTTAAAATTTCCTTAAAAATAAATACCTGCGGGCATTTATCTCATTGCACAAAAGCGAAAAATATAAGAAAATAATATTAATTGCTTTGAGTGTTGCAAACAATACACAAAATAGAGTAGACAATGTGTCCGAAAGGAGAAGATATGGGATTATTTAAAAGTGCCGATGAGCGTCAGATGGATGCTGTCATGATGAAAATAGATATGAATATGTCCAACAATTATAAGGACAATGCACAGATGGATCTGAAGGATTTTGAGGAACTGTTTGAAGAGGTTAAGGCTAAAGGCAAGTTAAGTCCCAAGAAGCTGGCCAAATACGAGGAGCGTCTGGGAGATTATCAGGCCAGACTTAAGGGCTATACACATAAGGATCAGAAGCCCTATTGGACTTGATTGAGGATGAAATATATTAATATTTATATGTAAAAATGCGCAATATATGCGAAAGCTTTTGCTTGTAATTGCCGATTAATGTGGGTATACTACAAGCTGAAAGTTAACATTATAAATATTTGTTGCAAATATTATTACGAATACTTTTACCAATATTATTGATTACGGAGGAATATATTATGACCGGTATTACAAAGGAAATGACCATCGGCGAGATTCTTGTAAAGGCTCCCGATTGCATCCCTGTTCTTATGAACGCAGGTATGCACTGCCTCGGATGCCCCGCATCTCAGATGGAGTCTCTTGAGGAAGCTGCAGCAGTTCACGGTATCGATATCGAAGAGCTTATGGCTGCTATCGAGCAGGCTTAATTGCTAAGCACTTAGAACAGAATATAAAAAGCAGGCGGCTGTTACAGATTACTGTGACAGCCGCTTTTGTTGTTTTTGATTGAATTGTTTTCGACTTATAAATATCAGTCCACGACACTATTTTCCGCTGAGGCGGGCAATGGCATCGTTGGCAACGAGGACATCGTAGTGATCGTTCATATACTCACGATTCATAGTGGGAATGCTGCGACCGCTGCTGTATTCAGAAGCAATGAGGCAGACATTTCTGAATTCATCCTTGGTGGCATTGCCGACAGAAAGAACGAGGAGATATGCTCCTTCGGCTGACTTGTACAGGCTGCTTTCACCGGGATAAGCAGAGGTCTGAGCCGCGAAATCCATTACATCGGAAACGGAATTGAAGCTGAACATAAAGCTGTGCTTTGGTGCATCCTCTGTAAGCGCCTTTTTGAGCATCTCATCGAAGGAAGGTGCTGCGGGTTTGGCCGGCTCGCGCATAGCGGGAGGAAAGTCTTCATCCTCATCCGCATATTCCTCGGAATCGGCAGAAACCGAACTCTGAGTGAAGCGTGAAAAACGGGTATCAAGCTCTTCGGGATCGTCTATCTTGGTGATGATGAGGACGATGCAGTCTGAATTCATCGGAATTGCTTCCACAACTAAAGG
Organism: Lachnospiraceae bacterium; assembly: GCA_024403435.1. Classification (GTDB taxonomy): domain Bacteria; phylum Bacillota; class Clostridia; order Lachnospirales; family Lachnospiraceae; genus AC2028. Next base: position 8,395 of record JAKSRV010000070.1, on the reverse strand, counting down.
AATATTGTCGGTCTCAAAGCCGTATTCGTAATCGGCCTGTCTTACCATCTCGCGGAAGAGGTTCTGTGTCTTTTCCGAACCATATGCCAGTTCACTGATCTGAAGATTGCGCTGAGCAAGGTCTTCACGGGTCAGTGTGCAACGTATTTGATTGTCATTAAGCTTTTCTATCTTCATAGCGTGTACCTGCTTATAAAACTAAAACCATGAAAGTGTTGATATATTCTGTCAAAGTTAATGATTAATAAATAATTTGTGATTGAACATCAGCATAAAGTTAATGTTTGACATAGTGTAGCCTCTCGGGGTGTGTAAGTCAATACACCACAGGTTAAAAATGCAATAATTCACCAACTTTTAACAATATTATCGGCTTGTTTCATATTCATAATTATTGTGCAAATATACAAAAAAACTCGAATTGTGACGCATGTGTCACAAATAACTGTGCATGTTGACGAAGTGCATGTATGGCTGCAGAGGCAGTAAGTACAAGGATTTTACTTCTATATGTAATAGAAAGGGTGGAGTAAATTGAACAGATAGTAGGGAAATTTGACGAAGCCAATTTGGTATTGAATATGAAATTGAGCTGTGATAGAACCATAACAGAACATCACCGGTAGTCAACACCGGAGAGGAGGTGATGAGCCTTGTCGTTTGTTTCTTAGTGAGTGGTTCCACTCGGATTTACACACAAGTATTTAAAATTCTGAATATTGGCATACACCGGTCAGAGGTGTGTGATTTCAGTATTTCCAAATCATTCAAGTCATTCGACAATTAATCACAAATATACCCTATAAATAAAGCTCTGCAATTTTTAACAGGTGTAATCGGGATGTTCAAAACGGACCGCCGGGAGAATATATCACGATCCTTTTGGAGGACCAACAAATTGTATTGCCAACTCCTGAAAGTTGTTCCGGCATCTATGCACGAGGGAGTGCTGCTGCTTATCAAAATCGTCGGAACAAAAATGGTAATGACGGCAAAAAAATGGTGTGCTAAAATGTATCTGTATACTTAGGTATATTTTGCACACCTGTTTGCGTGCAAAGATTTATTGAGAACGGGGTTTTGTAATGAAGAAAAAGCTTATAGTAATCGTGGTTGCTGTTGTTGCCATTTTGCTGATTGCCTACTTTGGAGTGGGACGCAAGGTGGTAGATAAATATACATACGGAACGGATGTTGCCAATCTTGAGGAATATTACGGTGTGAGCGGGGATGAACTCGCGGTTATTCTGCAGGATGGTAAGATAGGATATAAAGCACTTAACAAGAACGGTGTCTGCTATTTCCCGAAGCAGTTGGTTGATGAGTATATCGGAGACGGATTCTTCTATGATGAAGAATACAATGACGGTACATTAATGTTTACTGTTTCCGACGGAACTTACGAAACAGTGGTGGGCAGTTCTTCTTATATATATGAAAGAGGTGCCGGAGACTGCAATTATACAATTGCGATTGTCGACGGTGGCAATCTCTATATTGCGGCAGATTTTGTTGCGAGATTTTACAACTTTGAATATAAGGTGACCGATAGGCATGTTCAGATATACACCGAATGGAGCGAGTATGTGCAGATGGAGGTTTCGTCCGATACACAGATTCGTGTAGCAGGTGGTATTAAGAGCGAGATTCTCCGTGAGGTAAAAAAAGGAGAGATGGTTGAACTCCTGGAGGAAATGGAGAATTGGAGCAAGGTAAAGACATCGGATTCTTATATCGGATATATAGAGAATAAGAGAATGAAGAATATGGGTGTGATGTTTGAGTCTGCACCTATCGGACCTACACTCCCGGAATTCAGTGAGCTTCTTTTGGATAAAAAGGTATGTCTCGGATTTCATAGTATTGCCGGTGTCGGCGGTAACGATACCATTTACGCAATGCTGGAAGAAGGTAAGGGTATAAATGTTATAGCACCGACATGGTTCTCACTCTGTGACAATATGGGTGGAATCACCAATTTCGGAACTGCTAATTATGTGAGTACTGCGCACAACAACGGTATTCAGGTATGGGGTGTTGTTGATGATTTCAATTATAAGAACGAAAATGGTGCAGACATCAGTCCTTACGCTATTTTGAGTTCTACCGAGTCAAGAAGAGTGCTTGAGAGCAACATTATCAATACGGCAGTCAGTCTTGGACTCGACGGAATTAACCTTGACTTTGAGCTTATCACTAAGGACAGCGGCCCTTACTTTGCACAGTTCGTTAAGGAACTTTCAGTACTGACTCATGCAAAAGGAATTATCCTTTCGGTGGATGACTATGTGCCCGCCGGCAGAGAATTTTACAGATTCGATGTGCAGGGACAGTATGCCGATTATGTAATCATGATGGGTTATGATGAACATTGGCACGGAAGCGGTACTCCCGGAAGTGTAGCAAGCTTCGACCATGTGGCCAACGGACTTGATAAGATCCTGGAAAATGTTCCTGCACGCAAGGTGGTTAATGCACTTCCCTTCTATACTATAGTATGGAAGACTGACGGCGGTAATGTGAGCGATTCATATCTTACTCTTTCTAATCAAGCGGATTATATTGCTCGACTCGGAATTACTTACACCTGGGATGAGAAAACCTGCCAGAATTATGCAGAGTGGATCAGCGGTGGTGTGACCTATCAGGTTTGGTTTGAGGATGAAGAATCCATCGGCGCAAAACTTAATGCTATGAATTCGAGAGAAATCGCCGGTGTTGCGGTTTGGAGACTTGGCTACGGAACTCCTTCGGTATGGAATATAGTAAGTCTCTATGCTGCAAATTGATGAGACGGCGGCAGGAATTTAATTTGTTGTATAAGGCAACATTATGAATACAGAAATAGTAAAAATAGAAATAGATAACGATAGTGTAAGTGCTTCTGCACTGGGAGAAAAAGGTGCGGAAATATTTACGGATGAAGATAAGGCGATAATCAGACATGCCGGTGAGATAATTAAAAACGGTGGTCTGGTGGCATTCCCGACAGAGACGGTATACGGCTTGGGAGGCGATGCATTAAATCCTGAATCTTCGAAAAAAATATATGCGGCAAAAGGACGGCCGTCAGATAATCCGTTGATTGTACATATAGCGGAGTTTGATGCTATACGAAAGATTACATCGGAGGTTCCGGAGAATGCGGTCAAGCTTGCCAATGCATTTTGGCCGGGACCGCTCACCATGATTTTACCCAAAAGTGATGCAGTGCCTAAGGAGACTACCGGTGGACTTGATACTGTGGCGGTCAGATTCCCTTCGGATTTGGTGGCACAGGAATTTATCAGAGCGGCGGGAGGATATGTTGCGGCTCCGAGTGCCAATATTTCGGGAAGACCCAGTCCAACCGAGGCAAAATATGTCATCCAGGATATGGACGGCAGGATAGATATGATTATTGACGGCGGCGAGAATGAAATCGGTCTTGAATCAACGATTGTTGATCTGACCATAAATCCGCCTCAGGTGCTTAGGCCCGGATTTATTACCAATGAGATGCTCAGTGATGTACTTGAAGAGAAGGTCGAGACAGACAGAGCAATCATTGAAGCGGACAGCGGAATAGCACCGCGCGCACCGGGAATGAAATACAGACACTATGCTCCCCAGGGAACACTTACCATCATAGAAGGTAAGAGGGAGGATGTTGTCGCAGAGATTAACCGCAGACTTGCGCAGGACAAGGCAGAAGGATTCAGGACGGGAGTGATTGCTTCTGACGAGACCATTGGGGAATATTGCGCAGATGTATTAAAAAGCTCCGGCAAAGCGGGAGATCAGTTCGTGGCGGCACACAGGTTGTATTCGATTCTCAGAAGTTTTGATGATGAAAATGCAGAGAGAATGTATTCTGAAAGTTTTGCGCTGGATGGCTTTGGTGCGGCTATAATGAACAGACTGCTCAAGGCGGCGGGACATCAGATTATCAAAATTTAAAAGCAAAAACAAACAATGTAAAGGAGTGTACAAAGAAATGATAGCAATCGGAAGTGATCACGGCGGATTTGACATGAAGGAAGTAATCAAGGCTCATCTTATTGAGAGAGGTATTGAGGTAGAGGATATGGGTACCTATGATAAGAGCAGCTGCGATTATCCTGTATTCGGACGTAAGGTTGCCGAGGCTGTGGCAGCAGGCAAGGCCGAGAAGGGTATTGTGGTGTGCACCACCGGTATCGGTATCAGCATCACTGCCAACAAGGTTAAAGGTATCCGTTGCGCACTTTGCTCTGAGCCGCTTTCAGCAAAGATGACCAGACTTCATAATGATGCAAATGTTCTTGCAATCGGCGGAGCAATGGTTGGTGTAAATCTCGCAAAGGAAATTGTTGATGTATTTATCGATACAGAGTTTTCGGGCGAGGCTCGTCATCAGAGAAGAATCGATCTTATTGAGGAAGCTTAATATATTATCATAAGTATTTATTTACCACGAACCTTTAGAAAGAGGTAACAAATGGCAAAAAGAGAAGATTATATCGATTGGAACGAATATTTTATGGGCGTTGCCCAGCTGTCGGGACATCGTTCCAAGGACCCCAATACACAGGTAGGATGCTGCATTGTAAGTGACAATCACAAGATTCTGTCTATGGGCTATAACGGATTCCCCAGAGGCTGTTCCGATGAGGATTTCCCTTGGGACAGAGAAGGTGAGGAACTGGATGCTACCAAATATGCATATGTAACTCATGCCGAGCTTAATGCGATTCTCAATTACAGAGGCGGTTCATTAGAGGGCTCGAGCCTGTATGTTTCTCTTTTCCCCTGCAATGAATGTGCAAAGGCCATTATTCAGTCAGGTATAAAGAGAGTGGTATATGACAGCGATAAATATGAGGGAACTCCCTCAAGCCGTGCTGCACGCAGAATGTTTGATTCTGCCGGAGTGGAGTATGTACCCTACAGCAGAAGCGGTCGCGAGATTAAGATTATGATTTAGGCGGTTGTTTGACCGCTTGGTTTGTGAATGAAGAAGTTTATATACAGATATAGGAAGTTCATTGCGTTTCTTGGCGTGGCTGTATTGGCTGTGGGAATGTACTGCTCGGATTTTTCTTCCTACGCGGCACCTACTACGCAAGACAAGATAGATGCGGCTGAGAAGGAAAAAGAGGACCTGGAAAATCAGCAGGCGGAGACGGAGGATGAACTTACCGGACTGAAGATTGAAAGAGATTCACTTCAGGGACAATTGAATGAACTGAACTATACGCTGAATGATGTGTGTGCAAATCTTGAGGACCTTGAGGACAGAATATTACTCAAATCCAAGGATATAGCAGATGCGGAGGCGGCTCTGAATGAGGCTATAGCTGAGGAAGAATACCAATATGAATGTATGGTAATCAGAGTCAGAGCTATGTATGAACGTTTCGACGGAAGTATGCTTAATGCTATCCTCAATGCGGGCAGCCTGGAGGCTATGCTGAATGTGGCAGATTACTATGAGGCTGTGGCGGCATATGACAAAAAGAAGCTGCAGGAGTTTAAGGATAATCGTGCCCTGATTGAGGAAGAAAAACTCAGACTTGAGGGCGAATATGCAGAACTTGAACGCCTGCAGGAAGAAGCAGAGGCTGAGAGAGTAAAGCTGGCAGAACTTATTGAACAGACGCAGACTACCATCACCGAGTATCAGAGCGATATTGCAGACACTGAGGCGGAGATAGAAGCCTATGAAAATGCTATCAAGGAGAAGGAAGCAGACCTGGAATATCTGTACAAGGTACTCGAGGAGGAAAAGAGGCTTTCGGCTTTGGCGGCAAGCTCTACGTGGAGAGACATCAGTGAAGTTTCTTTTTCTGCCGATGACAGATATCTTTTGGCCAATCTGATTTATTGCGAGGCCGGAGGAGAACCCTATGAGGGTCAGGTTGCGGTAGGTGCGGTGGTTATAAACCGTCTTCTGAGCAGCAGATATCCCGATACACTTTCGGGAGTTGTATATCAGCCCTGGCAGTTTTCACCCGCGGCCAGCGGAAGACTTGCTTTGGCATTGGCAAGCAACAAGGCAACCGCAAGCTGCTATCAGGCAGCCGATGAGGCTATGAGCGGATTCTCCAATGTGGGAAACTGCGTATATTTCAGAACACCGATTGAAGGTTTGACAGGAATACAGATAGGCGGACATATATTCTATTGATGATTTAGAGAGGAAGTATGTTTGCTGTAAAAAATAACTGCTATGTGTGAAGTTTGAATTCATACATAGCAGTTTTATTTATGTGTGCTCGATTCTTATAATCCCAATCCGTCCAGGCATGCCTGGTACTTATCGAATTTATCGCGGTCAATGATGGACAGAAGATTGTACAGCTGACGCAGGCAGGCACTCATCTGTTCCTTGGTAATCAGTTCTCGATCGAGAGCATCGGCCAATTCATCAAGATCCATTACTTTGACACGGCCGTTGGGATAAATCACCACATCGGCAAGTAAATCGGTAACTGTGAGAGTAGTGCAGTTTTCATTGAAATCATACTGTACGATATCGCAGTACCAGTACAGCAAAGTACCGTCTTCGCGATAAAACTTGCTGACCTTGATTCCATCCTTCAAAAAGTAGCAAGAGGTGCCGTGATCAAAATCGTGCTTGGGTCTGAGGGTCTTCCATTTTGTGATGATCTTATCGTCTGATTGCTCGATGATTTCATCATCTTTCAGCAGGAAACATTCTTCCGGAATTATTCTTTTTCTGTACAATTGAAGTTCTGCCATAAACGCCTCCCAATTGTGAATTTGTATGGATTTATTTGCAGATATTATATCAGAGTTGACGAATAATGTGAAATGTAAAACTATGGACTTTTTGGTCATAATTGAGTATAATTTAACAGTATTATTTTAAACTATGGGGTAATTTGTGCTTTTTTCGCCAAATAGGCTAAAAAGTATGCACATTTTACGCCGCAGCAAGCTGCAATTTTTCGGAGATTTGGTATGGCAAAGGACAGTAAAAACAGCAATAACAATGTGCTTTCCCAGCTGAGTCTGATTACACAATTCAGCCTGTTTATGATAGTCCCTATCGCGGGATTGTCTGCGTTGGGATATTTTCTCGACAAAAAATTGGGCACCAATTGGATTGTTATCGCGGGATTTTTCCTCGGGGCCGTAGCAGGAATCAACAGCATTTACAGATTTGCAATGAAGCTGGCCGCAAAGAAAAAGGACGAGAAAGAGCAGAATATTATCAACAGACGTTCGGAGCACTCGGATGATACAGTTCCTGAAGACAAGAAACAGAACAATGCTTGAGCTTTGGACAGGTATCATAGCGTGCGGGATTTTGTGTCAGATTGTAGGGGCTGTCCTGCTTGGATTTGTTTTTGAAGGCAGTCAGCTGATATATGCGCTGAGTCTGTGGCTCGGAATACTGATGTCACTTATATCAACTATCCATATGTACAAGTCATTGGATAAGGCGTTGGATTTTGACGAGGGCACTGCCAAAAAGAAAATCTATGCTTCGTACGTGTTCAGATATCTGATACTGGTGGTTATTTTTGCAGTGATATGTATCACGGATGTACTTAATCCGCTGATATGTTTTATGGGCTATATGATGCTCAAGGTCGGAGCACTCATTCAGCCTCAGACGCACAAGATTTACAATAGAATTTTTCATGAAACGGATCCGATTCCCATGACACAGGAAGAATACGATGCCATGCGAGAAGCGGAGGAGGCCGAATCTGAGAAAGCAGAAGTAATGGAATCTGAATCAGAGATAAACGAATCGGAGAAAATCGAATCAGAAGAATCCGAAATAAAGGATGACACGGAAGTGTCACCCCGATAATACGAATCAATGACCGCGAGGTCTTGTGAATAAATGAATTAATGTTCTACTATACTACAGGTAAGGAGGTGAAGCTATGAACTATGGAATAATGCTCGCCGATGCCAGTAAGATAGATTTTATGATCCATGGAATATTTAAGTACAATTTCTTTGGTCATGAAGTCTGGATTACAACTACGCACGTATGTCTGCTGATTGTTGTGCTGATCCTGATTATCTTTGCCGTGATAGTGAATCGGTGTCTTGCCAAAGCAAAGGAAGAACCCGAAGGAATTCAGAATGTTGCGGAAATGATAGTTGAGATGCTCGATGGAATGGTAGACAAGTCCATGGGTAAGGCAGCACCGAAGTTCTACAACTACATCGGAACAATTTTTATTTTCATACTTTTCAGCAATATATCGGGTCTGCTCGGACTCAGACCGCCGACAGCTGACTATGGTGTGACGCTTCCGTTGGGTATTTTGACCTTTATACTGATCCACTTTAATACTTGGACACACAACAAGCCCAAGGATATCTGGAAAGATAAGTGTTCACCGCTTCCGCCGTGGCTTCCTATATGGTTGCCCATCAACATCATTTC
>JAKSRV010000007.1 GCA_024403435.1 Lachnospiraceae bacterium | reverse complement strand
GAAAGTATCTCTTCGAGACCTTCAAGTTCCTTGGAGTACAGGATATCGCTTACAATCAGCCTAAGAGCCTTCCTTATCCTACCGAGAATCCTTTTGCTTAATTCTAAGCTAAAGATAAAAGGTATATTCACAGGGGCATTACTCAACAGGGTAATGCCCCTGTTTTTTTGTGTAAAGTTTTGAATTCGGTGTGACATTCTGTTAAAATGTGAGTGTTGCCGTATTTTCAAACTGTATTGATGATTTCAATCCGGCAGCTGATTAAAATCATTGGGGAGCACATTATGGAAGAACTGACAGAAGAAAAAAAGATGAATGAAAATGATGCAGATAAGTCAGATGAAATTAAATCTGAAGCAGGTAAAAAGATAGCACCTTGGAAAATAATAGTGCCGGTAGCGGTTGTGGGAGCAATTGTTGCGGGAAATGTTATTGCTATGAATCTGAGAAAGCATCCTTCGGAAGGAACGGACGGAAACGGTACTACGGTTACTACCGATGCATCGGGAACGGTTGATGCAGGCGGAGTTTCCTCAGATGACGTTGCACAGCAGGGACAGACCGGCGCAGCAACCAATAATGGGAATACTGCAGGCACCGGTAATTATTCTATATATTCTGTAGACGGATTGTCACTTGCGGGAGACGGATACGAAGGTGTAGAAGGTACCGGTAATTTTAATTATGGTGAAGCACTTCAGAAATCAATTCTGTTTTATGAGCTCCAGAGATCCGGCAAGCTCCCTGAAACTACCAGAAGTAACTGGCGAGGCGATTCTTGTCTGAATGACGGGCAGGATGTGGGGCTGGATTTATCAGGCGGATGGTTTGATGCCGGTGATAATGTGAAGTTCAATCTTCCGATGGCGTATACTACCGCAATGCTGGGCTGGTCGCTTTATGAAGACTATGACGCCTATGAAGAGAGCGGACAGCTGGAGTATCAGCTTAACAATATAAGATATGTCTGCGATTATTTTATTAAATGTCATCCTGAAGATGAGGTGTATTATTATCAGGTGGGAGACGGAGGCTCAGACCATTCGTGGTGGGGCGCGGCTGAACTCGTAGAGACCAGAATGAGCAGACCGTCATACTGTGTAACAGCATCCAATCCGGGTTCATGTGTAACAGGTGAGACTGCGGCGGCATTGGCAACAGCAAGTATCGCCTTTGCAGACATTGACAGCGAGTACAGTGCGCTTTGCCTGAAGCACGCAGAAAGTCTTTATGCTTTTGCTGAAAAATATAAGAGTGATGCGGGATATACCGCTGCCAACGGTTTTTACAATTCATGGAGCGGTTTTTACGATGAATTGGCTTGGGCAGGTGCGTGGCTTTATATCGCGACAGGTAATGATGAATACCTGACTAAGGCTGAAAGTTATTATCCTCTTGCAAATCAAGATTACGATTGGGCAATGTGTTGGGATGATGTGCATGTGGGAGCGGCAGTACTTCTTGCAAATATTACCAATAAGGATGTATACAAAACTGCCGTAGAACAGCATTTGGATTGGTGGACTACCGGTGTATCAGGCTCACATATCACATATACACCCAAAGGTCTTGCGTGGCTGGATAATTGGGGATCGGTAAGATATGCGACGACAACCGGTTTTATTGCAAGTGTGTACAGTGAATGGAGCGGATGTCCTGACAATAAGGCAGATACTTATTGGGATTTTGCGGTTAGTCAGGCCGATTATGCTTTGGGAAGCACAGGCTTTTCATATATGGTTGGATTCGGTGACGCATATCCTCAGCATATTCATCACAGAACTGCTCAGGGTTCCTACAGTAACAACATGAATGAACCGGGTAATGCGCGACATGTGTTGGTTGGAGCATTGGTTGGAGGACCTGATGCATCGGATAATTATACGGATGAAGTATCAAATTATAACACCAATGAGGTGGCGTGTGATTACAATGCAGGATTCACAGGTCTGCTTGCAAAGCTTTATACAAGATATCATGGACAGACTGTTATAAATTTGGGCGCGGTTGAGGAACCGGGAGATGAATTTATCGCAGAGGCATCAATAAATGTTAATGGTGCGGATTTTATTGAGATTAGAGCATTTGTGTACAATGAAACGGCATGGCCGGCACGAGCCAATAAGGATTTGGAACTCAGATATTTCGTAGATCTTTCTGAGGTATATGATGCGGGCGGATCTATTGATGATATAGAAATCACCACCAATTATGTTCAGGCATTGGATTCTGCCGGATTTGTAACTTGGGATGAGGATAGTCATATATACTATTTGTGCATCAAATTTACAGACGGAGAAGTATATCCCGGCGGCCAGGAGTATTACAAGAAGGAAGTGCAGGTGAGAATGCGCGGACGAAACGGTGTCTGGGACAGCTCTAATGATTATTCCTTCACAGGTCTGGCGCAGGGAAATCCTGTACCGGCAGTAAATATGGCTCTTTATGAGGCCGGAGAACTTGTATATGGTTCTGAACCTGCAGCGGGTGCACATGCCGGTGCAAGCGCCGGTAATGGAAGCAGCGCAGGTAGTAATAATAGCGGAAATTCGGGAACCGGCAGTAATAATGGCAACAATGGAAATAATAATAATAGTTCTTCAGCAGTAAATTCTACCGCTCAGCAGGGTGACCTGAGTGTTTCTGTCGATTATAGTTCTACAGGAAGCAGTGTAAACAGCATTACAGGAACTATAACTATCAAAAATACCGGAAGCGGTGTGGTTTCGCTGAAAGATTTGGTACTTAAGTATTATTTCACGAATGAGGACGGTAAGAGTCTTACATTTTCTTGCTATTATGCAGGTATATCCGGTGCGAATTATTCTGCTGTAAATGGATGTTCCGGTAGCTTTGCGGATACTACCGCTAACGATTCCGACACGGTATGTACCATTAGTTTTACTGATAATATCGGTCTGGGAGCGGGAGATACATTGAGCGTTAATTTCTGCATCAATCACAGTGACTGGTCAAATATGAATATGAGTAATGATTATTCGGCTCAATCGGCTGCAAATATTGAAATTACTTTTTAAAATGAAAAGCGGATACTCCCCCGAGTATCCGCTTTGTTTTTTATATCAATTAAGGTTCCTACGTGTGAGATATGCACTGTTGCAAGAAAGAAATCCCGAATGGGAAGATGATAGAAAGAATGAACATGTTTGAATGATAGAAGAATCCGGCAAATAAGAATATAAAAACTCAGATTCATAATAGAAAAGATTGATAATTTATCCTCATAAGAACATGTAGGGCCTTAACAAAAATTAGCATATAACGACTTGTGCAGAAAATAAAGAAGTTTTGCACGAACGGTCGTTTTTTTGCACGAACGGTCATTTTTTTGCATAAATAGTTGATTTTTCGAATGGACGTTCGAAGATTTTGGTACAAATATCGATTTTGAATGAGTGATTGATTTTATGAATGAATGGTAATTATTTGGACTTTGCGTTATTATTTATATAGTTTTTGAAGGAAGGAAAAGAAATGACTGAGCGAAAGACAGCATTTGATTTTTTGAGAGTAATATCATTATTGGGTGTAATAGTCATGCATGTTACCTCGGGACTTATCGGAGGAGATGTATCGGCTGATTCGTTGTATATGTTGAAGCTGGTTTTTAATGCACCGTTTCATTATGGGGTTCCGATTTTTGTAATGATTAGCGGAGCTTTGTTTCTTGAGCCCGGGAAAACAATTAATATAAAGAAGCTTTGGACGCACAATATTGTCAGACTGATTGTCGTATATTTGCTGTGGAGTACAATTTATGGAATATGTGACTATCTGCAGTACAAGGCAGGTTGGAAATATATTATATGGGAAATAGTTAACAGCAGAGATCATCTTTGGTTCCTTCCGATGATTATTGGCCTGTATATAATAGTCCCGATGTTGTCTACATGGGTTCATAATGCTACCAAAAAGGAAATAAAGTATTTCCTCATATTGTTCATTGGTTTTCAAATAGTATGTGAGACAGTGAAGGCATTGCCGACTCCCGAGATAATTGAATTTATAATACGACTCAGAAATATTCAGCTTGTGTGCAGTTATGTGGGATATTTTGTTTTGGGATATTATTTGATTCACGTAGGTGTGTCAAAAAGAATGGTGAAAATCATATACGGTTGCGGAATTGTATGTGGGATTTTGAGTATAGCTGCATTGACCGGGCTTTCATATATGATTGGCAGGGGAGCTTTTGAGATAGTAGACAGTTATTCGGTTTTAACATTTGGCTGGGCAACGGCTATTTTTGTCGGCGTGAACAGAATGTATGATAAAAACAGTTGTCTTTGCAAAGAGGAGCGGTCGTCTGAGGCAAATGCAAAAATCCGGGCGACAGATAAATTTATATCTGAATTGGGAAAGGATACTTTGGGAGCGTATTTGTGTCATGTGGCAGTGATTGAATTGCTGATGACAGTCGGTTACAATCCCGATACTTTGCCGGTAGCAATAGGAATACCGTTATATGTATTGGCTGTATATGTTATTAGTACGGTTGTTGCACTTTTACTAAGAAGAATCCCATATATAGGAAGATATATGTGTTAATTCGTTCGGTTGACACTATATATTATGGGGATTATACTATAATAGATTTATTTTGGGGATTATGCCCTGAAATAGTAATGACTATATAGGATTTGATTTGTAGAGAACAGAAATGGGTTTGTTTAAGAAAAACAATGACCGATTTGCCGATATGCATAATCACATTCTGCCCGGAATAGATGATGGATCACGTGATGTTGCAATGACAATGGCGATGCTCCGTATAGCACAGAAAAGCGGAATAACGGATATGATAGTTACTCCGCATTATAAAAACGGAAGGCATAATGCAGGAGTCGGCACAATCGATAGATTAATAAATGAGATTACAGCCGAGATGGAACGCGAAGGGCTGAATATTAGGCTTTGTCCCGGAAATGAGATTTTTTACTATGATGGTGCAGCCGAGGATTTAGTGGCCGGTAAAATGAATTCTTTGAACGGTACGGACAGAGTCCTGATAGAGTTTCAGCCGGGCGAACAGTATGTATATATAAGAAACGCCGTCGATTCAATATTAGGCGTCGGTTATGTACCGGTAGTGGCGCATATTGAAAGATATACCTGCATGATTGATAATCCTCAGCAGGCTGAAGAATTGAAGATGATGGGGGCGGAAATACAGGTCAACGCTTCGAGTGTGGCCGGTAGTCTTGGCCCGAAGGTTAAGAAGTTTATAATAGGGCTCCTGCAGGAGGAGTATATAGACTATGTCGGAACCGATGCTCATGACGACAAAAAACGAATCCCCGATATGCGGAAATGCATGGCGGTGCTCCGCAAGGTATGTGATGAGGATTACATCAGAATGATAACGTGCGATAATGCACTTAGTATTATAGAGGCATAATCAGAGGTAAACAAAGGATGAAAACAGAAAAGAAAAACGAAGAAATTGAAATCGATTTGGGCGAACTTTTCGGAGTGTTGCTTCATTATATCTGGATTATTATAGTGAGCACTATAGTATTGGCAGCAATAGGCTTTGGCGTTAGTAAATTCGTGATGACTCCCCAGTATAAGTCAACAACCGGTATTTATATTATGGCGAAGCAGAACAATGCTGCAAGCGTTACCTACAGTGATACTCAGCTCGCTACTCAGCTTACCAAGGACTATGAGGAGCTGATTGTCTGCAGAACCGTACTTGAGACCGTAATCGAAGACATGGGCTTAAAGGATACATATGCAAGCCTTAAAAACAGAGTAGCTGTAGTAAACAGCAACAACACCCGTATCATTTACATTTCGGTTACCGATCCCAGTCCTGAGAATGCGCAGAAGATTGCGGACAGCATCAGAGAGGTTGCTTCCGTACATATTACAGCAGTTACCGATACCGAAGCGGTAACAGTTGTTGATGAAGCAAATCTTCCTACTTCACCCAGTGAGCCTTCTGTAAAGAAGTATACACTGCTTGCGGCAGCGGTTGGTTTGATTCTGAGTGCCGGATTTATCATTATCAGATATCTCCTTGATGATACCGTTAAGAGCGCTGAGGATGTTGAGAATTACCTCGGATTGAGTACTCTTGCACTTATTCCTGTCATGGAAATTATCGATGATGATGGTAATAAGCTTAAAAAGAAAGACATAAAGAAGACGCAACATGATATTAAATCGTCTCCCAAGGCACCCGTAAGACGTACATCTTCGGCTCCTGCTCAGAGACAGCATTCAAGTGAACAGCCTGTGAGAACAGCGCCGGTTCGCAGAGTAAACAGAGAACAGGTTAACGATGGTATTGAAGAAGTAGAGATTTAGCAGGAAGAGGAGAGCATATGCAGCAGTTTGAAATTAATAAGCGCGATATGGACTTCCGCGCTAAAGAGGCTTTTAAGACACTTAGAACCAATATTGAATTCTCAGGTGAGGATGTTAAGGTAATAGCACTCACCAGTACTACACCTAACGAAGGTAAGAGCTCAATTGCATTCGAGCTTGCAACTTCATTTGCTCAGGCGGGAAAGAGAACACTTTTGATTGATGCCGATTTGAGAAAGTCGGTAATGCGTTCAAGATATAAAAAGGGTAATGTAAAGTTTGGTCTTACCAACTGCCTGGTAGGTAAGAAGTCATTTTCAGATACTCTTTGCGAGACTGATATTCCGAACTTCTATATGGCTTTTGCAGGCCCTGTTCCTCCTAACCCCAGTGAGTTACTCGGAGGAAGTAAGTTTAAGAAGATCGTTGACGGATGCAGAAATGCATTTGACATTGTAATCATAGATACACCTCCTATCGGAAGTGTAATCGATGCAGCTATTGTATCTAAGGCTTGTGACGGAATAATTCTTGTTATGGAAGCCGGTGCAATAAGCTACAGATTTGCAAGAAAGAGTAAGGAACAGCTCGAGGTTGCCGGTGCAAAAATTCTCGGTGTTGTTCTTAACAAGGTTAGCATGGGCGGTAAGGGTTACTACGGTAAGTACTATGGCAAGTATTATGGTAAATACTATGGTAAGTACTACGGTGACTACTACGGAAGTGATTCAAATAAGTAGTGTAATCGAGATTAAGTAAAGGAGGGTTGATCGTGAAGATAAATTTTATAAAGCGATTTGTTCTTTCATTTGTGTTTGCCCTTTTTGTGATTATATTCGGTAATTCTTTTGCAATGCACGCAAGTGCTGCGGATGTAGTGGTTCGATTTGGTTCAACCTACTACGAAAAGACACAGGAAGAAACATTCCCTATGGGAGTGTATGTTGAGAATGCCGACGGAACGGCTACTGACATAGGAATCTATCATGTTGAAATCACTATTGATACTTCAATGATTCAGTATGCTTCCGGAGCAACAGGTATTTCTGATACGGGAGCAATTGTTCTTGATTTGGCCGGAGACGGAATTAATCAAAACAAGACAATGGTTTATTTCAAAGCTTTGAATTCGGGAAATACAAATGTAATTATTACCGGAGCGGTGGTATATAATACTGCGGGCGAAGCGATGAATGTTGTATCATTGGGAGCGGTTCCGTTGGTGATTAATCCTAAGGCTCCTGAAACTGTTCCCGATGGAAATGACGGTGCTCAGGATGGCAATGCTGATGCACAGACAGGAAATGATGTGCAGGCAGGCATTGAAGATACTCAGAATCAGGATGGTGCGGAAAATCCGGATGAAATCGATGATGCTGAGGTTGACGATACTGAGATTGATGATACCGAGGTTGATGAGCCTGTAGAACCGGAAGACACCGAAGCGGATAAGCCCGGTTTGGATACACAGATTTCTGAAAAGATAGAAGAACATGTTGAAGATGTTGTTGACGAGCCTGTGGTCTATGATGATGCAGATACCGGCAGTACTAAGGATGATACAGCCAACACCGGTAATTCAGTGTTTAAGTATATTATTATTGCGGCAGCAGTGATAGTGGCAATTGCAATAATTGTAGCAGCCATTATCATCATTCGTCGATTTGCGACCAGAAATAGAAAACCCGAAAGAATCAATCAGAGTGATGTTGATGAACAGGATTGGGCTTTTGAGTTCGATACTATTGATGAAGAAAAGGGCAATGACGAAGAGTGGAGTGCCGGAGCCAAGTCTCTTGATGAAGACTGGATGATGAATAACGGCGGCGGAGACAGTTTCATTGAGGCTGCTGAAGATGCCGTAAACGGAAAACATTCTCCTTACGGTGCAGTCAGCGACGAAGAGGATTTCCTTTTTGAATTTGATTCTGTTTCTGACGATTGATATAGGTGATAAATCGAGCGGAATTTATGAGCATAAATGTTCATAAATACGGTGAAAGCTATGAAAATCAAGCTGCATAATGATGACGATGACAAAAAGAATATTTTTGACCGTGACAAAATTCCGATTTACTGCGCTGCAGGATTGATTCTGATTTTAGTTGTAATTGGTATTGTGATCGGAGTACAGAGTAGTAAGAACTCAGACAGTTCATCAACTACTTCGCTTGGAACTCAGGTTGAGACTACTCCTGTGGCAGATCCGGGAACGGAAGGCAACGGAGCACAGGGAACAGTCAATGCTGATGCTACGGTGACGGATACTTTCGACGGTACCGAGAACGGAAATGAGCAGTCTGCAGAGCAGGGGAATACCGCTTCCGATAACGGTGCGTCTACCGGAACAGATAATTCTGCAAACGGAAATGCGGAGACAGGAGATAGTTCAACTGCCAATACCGGTGCATCTGTAAATACAGAAATAACTCCCGACAAAGAAAACGGAGAGACGGAAATTATTACAGGGACAACCAATGATAACGGTGGTTCGAGCAGTACCGGCTCTTCAGAGGGAAGTGATTCTTCTGCCGGAAACGGAAGCACAGACTCAGGCAGTGGCGATACAGATTCCGGAAATACAGATGCCGATTCGGGAAATGGCGGTAGTTCGGGAGATGACAGTGATGATTTCGGTTCGGGCGGTGTGATTGAATTACCGTTTGTTCCGGCTTATGAATTTGAGAATAATTAATAGAATAAATCCTTAAGATTATTTGAAGATTGTGGCTTCAAAATAGACATATTGAATATGATGGAGTATTATAAGACTATCTGTGTTTATGCATAGATAGTCTTTTGATTTTTTATAGGGCGAAATGCCGAGGAGGAAAAAATGAACATTGTATGTCTTGACCTTGAAGGAGTACTTGTACCTGAAATTTGGATTGCTTTTGCTGAAGCATCAGGAATTCCTGAGCTTAGAAAGACTACCAGAGATGAACCTGATTACGATAAGCTTATGAAGTATCGTATAGCAATTCTTAAGGAGCATGGTCTTGGACTTAAGGAGATACAGGATACAATCGCTACTATAGATCCCATGCCCGGAGCAAAGGAGTTTCTTGATGAGCTTCGTGCCACCACTCAGACCATTATTCTCAGTGATACCTTCTCTCAGTTTGCAGCTCCTCTCATGAAGAAGCTTGGTATGCCTACCATTTTCTGTAATGAGCTTGTAGTAGCAGAGAACGGTGAGATTGTTGATTTTAAGATGCGTTGTGATAAATCAAAGCTTACCACTGTTAAGGCTCTTCAGTCTTGTGGATTTGATACTATCGCCAGCGGAGACAGCTTCAACGATCTTGGAATGATTCAGGCCAGCAAGGCTGGTTTCCTTTTCAGATCTACAGAGGCAATTAAGGCAGATTATCCTCAGTACCCTGCATTTGAGGAGTATGATGATCTTCTTGCAGCAATTAAGGCAGCACTTTAATCAATACTGCAACCGGGGTCTTTTGTGGCCCCGGTTATTATTGGATGGATATGATTAAGAATTATCGTTTGACTATCAGCTATGACGGAACAAGATACTTTGGATGGGAGCATCAGCCAAATACTGATATGACCATACAGGGAAAGATTGAGATTGTTCTTGCGCGTATGTTGGTCGGTGAAAAATATGGTGACGCAGCCGATAAGGATGAGGAATTGGTTAAATCCAATATCCCTGAGGTGTTGTGTGCGGGGAGAACCGATGCAGGTGTTCACGCAGAAGCTATGATAGCAAGCGTAAGACTGAATACGGATTATTCTCCCGAAGAAATACGGGATTATGCCAACAGATATCTTCCGGATGATATCTGCATTCGTGAGGCAGTTGTAGCCGGTGACAGATTTCATGCACGTTACAATGCCTGCGGTAAGACTTACAGATACAGATGTTATATTGGCGATACCAAGCCGATTTTTGACAGAAAATATGTATATGTATTGGATAAAAAGCCTGATGTCGGGGAAATGAAAAAAGCAGCGGCTTTATTGCTGGGAGAACATGATTTCAGATCTTTTTGCAGCAATCCCAAAATGAAAAAATCGACGGTAAGGCTTGTGGATCGTATCGATATTGTACAGGATGGTGACTATCTGTCGCTGACATATCACGGTTCGGGATTTTTACAGTATATGGTAAGAATAATGACAGGAACTCTGCTTGAAGTGGGATGGGGAAAACGTTCCGCGGACAGCATGACGGAACTCTTGGCGGCTAAGGACAGAAGACTTGCCGGGGAGACTGCTCCTGCACAGGGACTTACCATGGTTAAAGTTGATTATTAACACTGCGTACGGTGTACGTGGTTTTTATCATATAAGAATAAAGGAGACGCGGAGTATGCGTCGTATTTTCAAGAAATTAGGTATATTGCTTGATAAGAAACAGAAGAGAACAATGGCAGGGCTGCTTGTTATTATGACAATCGGTGCATTTTTGCAGACTCTCGGTGTGAGCCTCCTGGTAAGTGTTGTTCAGGTTGTTGTCGACCCCGACAAAGCAATGGGCAGCAGAATGGTTTCTACAGTATATAAAATCTTTGGTTTTGAGGATTTTAAGCTGTTTTCAATTCTGATTATGGCCGGATTGATTCTGACATATATAGTTAAAAATATATATTTGTATTTTCAGTACAAGCTTACCTATTCTTTTATTTATACCAATCAGTTCAGTACATCGGAAAGAATGCTTCGTAATTATATGAGGCGTGGATATGAGTATTTCCTGAATGCGGATACTGCCGTTGTACAGAGAAGTATAACCTCTGATGTTAATAATATGTATGCACTTATTTTGGCGCTGCTTCAGATGTTTTCTGACGGAGTGGTATCTTTGTGTGTCGCAATATATTGCCTGTTCCAGAGTGGTGTACTGACTTTGGTACTTGCTGTGGTTTTACTGATAGTGATGTTGATTATCAAAAAGGTTCTCAAGCCTATTATGTACAAATCGGGAAAGGATAATCAGGATTACTACAGTTCTTTGTTTAAGTGGATTTCACAGATTGTTCTCGGTATCAAGGAAGTTAAGATTACCGGACGTGAGACTTACTTTGTAGATCAGTACAAAAAAGCAGGAAAGGGATATGTAGGAGCAGTACAAAAATATACACTGTACAACAATATTCCGAAGCTTCTGATAGAGACCGTATGTGTTGCAACAATGATTGGATACATTATTGTGCTCATTCTTAACAATGCTTCAACAGAGAATATGCTTACGGTAATGACCACTCTTGCTGCGGCTGCTGTGGTACTTCTTCCTGCGGTAAATCGTATCAATAACCAGATTAACTCTATAGCATATCTTGAGCCGTTCTTTATGAATGTAAGTGACAACTTGCAGGGTGAAATCAGCGAGGATAAGGTTGACCTTACTTTTATTGGAAATGCCATTGATAAGTTGCCGATTAAAAAGGAGATTTCTCTTAAAAATATTACTTATTCATATCCGAATACAGACAGATTTATTTTTGAGAATGCTGATTTAAAAATCAAAATTGGAGAATCGATAGGAATTGTCGGTGCCTCAGGTGCGGGTAAGAGTACGGTGGTTGATGTATTACTTGGATTGCTTATCCCTTCTGAAGGACAAATCATGGTTGATGAGACTGACATTACTCAGCGCGATGCCGAGCAGGGCAGTGACCAAATGCGTGATTACAGAAGGTTCTTGCTCAATATCGGTTATATCCCTCAGATGATATATATGCTCGATGATACCATAAGACGTAATATTGCTTTTGGTATTCATGATGAAGATATGAGTGAAGAACGTATATGGGAAGTGCTGAAAGAAGCTCAGCTTGATGAATTTGTCAAATCGCTTCCGGATGGTTTGGAGACTACTATCGGTGAACGAGGCGTACGTTTGTCGGGTGGTCAGAGACAGCGTATAGGAATTGCAAGGGCATTGTACCATGATCCTGAGTTGATTATTCTCGATGAGGCTACATCTGCGTTGGACGGTGATACAGAGGCCGCAATTATGGATTCAATCAATTACTTCCAGGGCAAGAAGACTCTGATTATTATTGCACACAGATTGCAGACCATTGAGAATTGTGACCATGTGTATAGGGTTGAGGAAGGCAAAATTAAGCAGGAGCGCTAAAGATTTTGGCAGACGAGGAAAAGATATCGAATAAAATTGAAGAGACAAATGAATCCGGACCTGAGACGGAGGTTGTGCCTCCGAGAGCCGAATATATCACAAGGTTTGCACGTTGGATTGTCCTCGGAGGTGCAGCATTAATTACATTTGTGATTTGCTTTGTGCTCTTCATGATTAATGAAGGAAGAAATTATGCGACCGATTCTGCTGATATTGTAATGATGGGTGATAGCATATTTGCTCATACCAATGATGAAACCTCGGTGGCGTATATCTTGGCGGGTTGTATGAATACAACTGTTGCGGATATGTCCTTTGGAGGTTCCTGTATGAGTTATATCGATAGAGACGGCAGGATGGATTATAACTCCGATGCTTTTTCAATGGCGGCACTCACGCAGGCAATAATTGCGCAGGATTTTAGATATCAAAACAATACTTATATTCGCGATAACGGGACAGAGTATTTTAAGAACAGAGTATCAGTTCTTGAGAATATAGATTTCAATCGGGTGGACATTTTGATTATTGACCATCTGCTGAATGATTATCAGGACGGAGTTCCGATTGAAAGCGGTTCTGACGAATATGATGAATACACCTATGCAGGGGCACTCAGGAGTGTGCTCACGCAGCTGAAGGAGAAATACCCTAATCTCAGAATTATTTTGATAGCTCCGGTAAAAACCTGGTACGGTGAAGAGTGTATTCCATCCGATGAAAAGGATAACGGCAGTGGAACTGTGGACGGATATATTGATGTACAGAAGGCATTGGCAGAAGAGCTCGGTGTCGAGTGGTTGTCATTGTATGATGTGTATGATGAAGCGGTAAAGGCTGATCCTAAACTTCTTAAGGGTGAAAACGGTGAGGATTTGATGATGTGGGAAGCATTTACAACGGATCGCATTCATCCAAATGAAACGGCAAGAAGACTTATTGCTGAAAAAATCAGTGCATATCTTTCAAACGGAGAATGATTTGAAAAACTTTGTTGAATTTATAATAGATATAAAAAGGCATATAACTTCTCAAAAGAAATCCGCTTTTGTGGCAACGGTAGTTGTAGGACTGTTGGTGCATATGGTGGTAATGGTATCTGATTGGCCCAACCATGATGGACTGGCCAGCATGTATTTTGATCAGAATATGATTACCTCGGGAAGATGGTTTTTGACAGTGGCGTGTGGGGTATCTTCTTATTACACATTGCCGTGGCTTATAGGAATATTGGGTATTCTTTACCTTGGAATAACTGCTGTGCTTTTGGTTGATATTACCGAGGTACGCAGCAATATAGCGGCAGCACTTATAGGTGGTCTGCTGGCGTCGTTCCCGGCACTGGCATCTACTTTTGCATATGTGTTTACTCTTGACGGCTATATGCTTGCACTACTGATGGCAGTGGCAGCGGTGGCTGTTACAAAAAAATATAAATTCGGATGGATAATCGGAGCGATATTGCTGGCATTAAGCCTGGGAACGTATCAGGCATATCTGCCTTTTGCAATAATTCTTTGTTTGTATATGGTAACACTCCATGAGGCAGGTAAGGGCAATTTTAAGGAAAAGCTGTTGAACTGTCTGCGCTATCTGTATATGGGAGTGGGTGGCGCCGGATTGTATTATGCAATTCTCAAGATACTGATGCAGATTGAAGGGAAGTCTCTTGGCACATATCAAGGCATTGACAGTCTTGAGAACAGTGCTTCATCCGGTGGGATTCTAAATACTGTCCCTGCGATGTATAAGGATTTTTTGAGCTTTACCGTCAAATCCAAGATTTTTGCTCCAAATGCATTTGGTATTGAGGCTTTGATAATTCTTAGCTTGGTATTTTTGTATATCTTGATTAAGACAGCTAAGGAGTACAAGTGGTTTAAAAAGCCCTGGTTTTATATAACATGTCTTGGTATAGCGGCAGTAATGCCTGCGGCGGCCAATATAGTTATGGTAATATCACCGGATGTTAACTATCACCTGATTATGAGATATCAATGGGTACTTTTCCCCGTGCTGATGGTGGCTTTTTCAGACAAATATTCAGATTTGCTTGTGATGGGAAATACTATCGCCGGTAAGAACGGTAGCGGTAAGAACAACCGAAAATCAGGCATGGCGTCTGTATTTGCATCATGGGGTCTTGTGATAGCAGCGGCAGTAATAATACTGTGCTATGGGGTGGCTGATAATATCGGTTATTCAAATCTGTCCAAGAAATATGAAAGAACATATTCATACTGTGTTCGTCTTTTAGACAGGATAGAACAGACTGAGGGGTATTATCAGGGTATCCCGATAGTGATGATAGGCGTAGTAAGTGATGATGAATATCCGGCTACAGATCTTACAGCAGGCGTTACCGATAATATGATCGGACTCAGCGGAGATTATCTGCTGTATAAAAATGCGGATTATCAGAGCTTTATGAAGAATTATCTCGGAGCATCTTTGAATTTTCTCACCGGGGATATAATCGGCGAGGTATATTACAGTGATGAGTATCGGGAAATGAGAAGTTTTCCCGGAGCCGATTCCATCCGTATAGTAGACGGAATAATGTATATCAAGACAGAGAATATGGACGAATAGAGGATTTGTATGGCACTTTTGTCTATCGTGCTTCCTTCGTATAATGAGGAGCAAAATATAATGAATACCGGCTCTGTTTTGACGGAGCTTATGGAAAAAAACGGAATAGATTATGAATTGGTATTTGTGAGCGATGGCTCCAAGGACAATACATATTCGGAAATATGCAAGTTGCAGAAAAGTAACCCGCATGTCAAAGGAGCTGAGTTTTCCCGTAACTTTGGTAAGGAAGCTGCAATATTTGCAGGACTCGAGCTGGCAACGGGAGATGCGGTGGTGGTTATGGACTGCGATCTTCAGCATCCGCCGGAAGTGGTTGTGGAGATGTATGAAAAATGGAAGACCGGAACAGAGGTTGTTGAGGGTATAAAAAATACTCGCGGTAAGGAAAACATTTTTCATAAGGCTTTTGCAAATATATTTTACGGAATAATGAGCAGCCTGATAAAGATGGACATGAAATCATCGTCAGATTTTAAGCTGCTGGACAGAAAGGTAGTAAACGCTCTTTTGGAAATGCCGGAGAAGGAAACTTTCTTCAGAGCATTGAGCTTTTGGGTGGGTTTCAAAAAAGATTCGGTTTACTATGATGTAAGAGAGAGACAGTTCGGTAGCAGCAAATGGTCTTTTACAAGCCTGGTGAGATATGCAATCAGTAATGTTTTGGGATTTACCACATTGCCGCTTAAGATAGTAAGCTGGTTTGGCTTTGTATTTGTTATATTGAGTATAGGACTGGCAATACAGACATTGGTCAGATTTTGCATGGGTACCGCTGCGGACGGATTCACAACGGTTATATTGCTTTTACTGATGATAGGCGGATTGATAATGATTTGCCTTGGAATCATAGGAAATTATATTGCAAGAATTTATGAAGAAGTAAAAGGACGTCCAAGATATATTATCAGTAAGGTTACGGACAATATGCCTGAACAGGTGAAAGGAGCTTGGAAAAAGCATGATTAATTTTAATGTTCCTCCATTTGTGGATACAGCTATAGATTACATTAAAGAATGTATTGCAAATCAGAAGATTTGCGGAGACGGAAAATATACCAAGGAATGTAATAAGTGGCTTGAGGAAAAGACAGGCACAAAGAAAGCACTGCTTACAACCTCTTGTACTCATGCGACGGAGTTGGCTGCAATTCTTGCGGATATCAAGCCCGGTGATGAGGTTATTATGCCGGCATATACCTTTGTTTCGACGGCTGATGCATTCGTTCTCAGAGGTGCGACTCCGGTATTTGTAGACATCAGACCCGATACTATGAATATCGATGAAAAGAAAATTGAGAGAGCCATCACCGATAAAACCAAGGCGATTGTACCTGTTCATTATGCGGGTGTAGCTTGTGAGATGGATACCATTATGGATATTGCGAAGCGTCACAACCTGATTGTAATTGAGGACGCTGCACAGGGTATCATGTCTACTTATAAGGGAAAGGCACTGGGTACTATAGGTAATTTTGGTGCACTCAGTTTCCATGAGACCAAGAACTACAGTATGGGTGAGGGCGGTGCTCTTTTAATCCGTGATGAGAAAGATATAGAGGATGCCGAGATTATCCGTGAAAAAGGTACCAACAGAAGTAAATTTTTCCGCGGACAGATTGATAAATATACCTGGGTTAACCAGGGATCTTCTTATCTTCCCAGCGATATGAATGCGGCATATCTTTATTCACAGCTTGAGGTGGCTGATGAGATTAACGAGGCACGTATTGCTAATTGGAATCGCTACTATAAGGGACTTGAGGAGCTTAAGGATGCAGGAAAGATTGAGCTGCCGGTAATTCCCGAGGGATGTGTTCATAATGCTCATATGTTCTATATCAAAGCAAAGGATATCGAAGAGCGTTCTGCACTTATTGAATTTTTGAAGTCGAAGGGAATTATGTGTGTATTTCACTATATTCCTCTTCATACTGCTCCGGCAGGTATCAAGTTTGGAAGATTTGACGGTGAAGATGAGTATACCACCAAGGAAAGCGAGAGACTGGCGCGTCTTCCCATGTATTATGGATTGAAGCCCGAAGAGGTGGATATGATATGTGACACCGTTAAGGAGTTTTATAAATAAGACATTTTCAGCCTATACGGAATAGGAATTAAAGGACTGTATTTTAAATGAGAGCAAAGCGTGCGAATAATGTGTCTGTCATGCTCGGCAGGCTGTTATACATAGGCTTTAGCGTTCAGATAGT
This sequence comes from Lachnospiraceae bacterium, assembly GCA_024403435.1. Taxonomy (GTDB): domain Bacteria; phylum Bacillota; class Clostridia; order Lachnospirales; family Lachnospiraceae; genus AC2028. The sequence continues at coordinate 21,636 of JAKSRV010000007.1, read as the reverse complement.
GTTTGGTATTATTTGGATGGTAAAAAACATTGTGTATGTGCAGATGTTTGGAGAGGCATCCGGAAATTTGACATTATCAGAATTGCTGAGGGGAGACGGCGATACCGGTATTTTATATCCGGCGATAGTGCTCCTGACCCGTGCATTGGGAGAGATAACCTTTGTTCCGTGGTACAGTTATTTGTATATAGTTCAGCTGGTTTTAGCTGTGCCGGCGGGATTTTGTCTGCTTCGTGAAGCAGAATTATTTGGACGTAAATGGCGGAGATATATATGGGGAAGTCTTGTGATTATGACATTTCCCATGATACTTCAGATTCATATGGCGATTATGGTAAATTCAATCGTTTTGAGTCTGCTTATGTTTCAGGCGGCATTTTGCATCAGAGCATGGAAATGTCTCAAAAACAATAAATCCGGTACTATCGATTATGTATATGCGGTATCAGGGGTTGCATTGTTTTGGTTGTTGCTGACTCTGACGCAGTGGATATACATTTTTATTGCGGCAGTGCCGGTTGTGATAACAGTAATAGGAGTTATCATTGTAAGCGCAAAGAAAACTGTGAACGCGAAAAAAAATAATGTCGGTTCTGCGGGAAGATATGGATTAAGGCGTGATATTCTGTCGGTACTGATGACATTGGTGCTGTTCCTGGGAATTACGTTGGGATTGGACAGACTTACCACGGATTACAGTATGTCTCAGAGAGCGTCTTTCAGTATCGAGAGGCAGATGTTTATACGAGTTGCATGGCATTCGCGTGTATGTTATCCGGGATTGTGGATGTATGAGTTGGGCAGCGTTGTCGGCGATGAGGTTATGAATGCAACCTATTGCCATCAGGAAAATGTCGAGAATCTGATGATGCCTATGCTCGAACAGGAGCTTGGAAGAGAAAAAGCTCTTGAGATTTATCGTTACGGAAATAAAATAGCCTGGACGGAAAATCGTAATGATATATTACATGATGTTCTGGTAGATACCGCAGGATACGTGATACCTCCTGTTATTACAAGTATTTATCTTGATAAGGGTACCAGCATTTCCTACATCGCCAGAAATTATGATTCTTTTAAGCGTAACGCACCGGTATTTTCCAAGTATTACATAGACTATTCAATGTTGTGGTTCGAAGCGGCATTGATTATAGGGTTCGCTATATTTATATTACAGTTTTTCAGTAAGGCCAACCGTGTGGACAAGCGGGTAGCGGGTGCATACATAGTAATGTGTGTGGTATGCCTGTTGATAGCAGTTCGGAATGTTATGCTCGGAAGCTGTATGTATGATTATAAGGAAGCCGGTAGTGCTGTGGTGGCATGGTTTATGGCTATTTTTGTAACGTGCGGCAATGCAGTTTTTGATGAGGATGTCAAATGACATTAACTTCAGTTTTGTTGACAATTTTATGGTTGATTGTTGTTCCTGTGACAGCCGGAAGCGTCTTTGCATTTAAGAAGGACGGATTTATAACGGAAGGTTGTCGCAAAGAGGGCAACGGTCGCCGACAGATGGGAATTATTCTTTGGAGCTGGTTTTTGGGACAGCTCCTTTTGTGGTGCATTTTTCAGATAATCGCAGTATGGATAATTCTTAAGAAGAATGATTTTTCTCTCATTGTCAAAATGTATTCCGGTAGTACCGCAGTAGTTTGTGGTGTTGCAATCGTTGTCAATGTTATACGCCAGATTAAGAGACACGTGATAACCGAATTGATGAAGATTCAGACAGGAGAAAAAGATAATATTAAAAGAATAGCAAATACAAAGCAACAGGATAATGTGAATGCTGATAAAGTGATGGGAGTTGTGTGGATTGTTTTTGCTGTGATTTTAGTGCTGCAGACAGTATTACAGGTGAGATTGGCATATATGGATGCTGATGATGCGTACTATGTCAGTGAGGCTGTTTCTATGCAGGCGTCGAACAGAATGTACAATCTTGTACCTTACACAGGTATTACGACGGAAATGGATTACCGTCATAGTTTGGAACCGTTTCCGGCTTGGCTTGCTTTTTTATCTGAAGTGACGGGAGTGAGGGTGGTCAGTATGGCACATGTGTTGATGCCTGCGATTTTACTTCCGTTTACATACGGCGTATACGCTCTTATGGGTAACAGAGTTCTGGGTAAGAACAAAGATAAGCTTCCGATTTATTTGGTTGTTACCGAGCTTTTGGTGTTTTTCAGTCTGTATTCAACCAAGATACCGGAGAAGTTCTTTGTTACAAGAATACGCCAGGGAAAGGCTACTATTGCATCACTGATTATTCCGGGGATTATTCTGTCGTTATTTTTGATATTGGATTATGCCAAGGAGAAAAAGCGTACCGACTTAAATGTATGGATAATGCTTTTTATGCTCAATACTGCGGGATGTTTGTGCAGTACATTGGGAGCATTGATTTGCGTAATGCCTATTGCCATCGTGGCAGTGATGATGATTTTTGCATATAAAAAGGGTTGGCATCTTATTCCGATGATAATAGGATGCATGCCGTGTTTACTGTTTGCAGCACTGTATGTGCTGAATCGATAGGAGGACGGTATGTGGGATTTTGTTGTAAATCATTTTAAGGAATATATAGGCACCGGCCTGATATTTATATTCTATCTTGTGTGTGTAGTCAGAATGGTGATTGTGGAAAAACGCAAGGAATATAAAATACTTTTTGTTTATATGCCTGCGGTAGTACTGGTCCTGTTCTTTAATCCGCTGACGGCAAAGATAATGAAAGACTATGCGGATGAAGAGATATACTACAGAATTTTGTGGCTTCTTCCGGTATCGGTAACCATAGCATACTCGGTTGCCGATTTGTACGGTAGACTTAAAGGTAGGGTGAGAATTGTTGCGATTTTACTTGCAGCGGGATTGATAGCTGTGGGCGGTAAAATCGTATATACGGATGCAGAGTATTCTATAGCCGAAAACGAGTACCATATGCCGCATACGGTTGTGGATATATGTGATGAGATAGTTATACCGGGAAGAGAGATAATGGTGGCATTCCCCACTGAAATGCTGGTATATGTGCGTCAATATACGCCGCTGATAGTTATGCCGTACGGTTATGAAGAACTCAAATATATCAAGCATTTTGATCCGTTGCATGAGCTGATTACGGAAGAGGAAACGGATGCGGAAGATTTGTTTACCGAGGCATCTAAACGTGGTTGTCACTATATTGTTCTGGATGAGAATAAATTAATTATCGGAAGCGCAGATGAGTATGGCTTTGAAGAATATGCGCATATCGACGGTTATGTAATATATAAAAATGTGGCTGCCGATTTTAGCCTGTGATTTGTATCGGGCGAAACTTGAAGTGAATATCGGTTATGTCACAAAATCAATCTTAAATATAAGGCTTGATTTTATGGCATAAATTAAAGAACCTGCACATTTCTCTGTGCAGGTTCTTTGGGTTAATCAATTCATTTATATAAGTCAGTCTTTTTTGTTGAAATAATTGATGGCATATACAAGTCTGTCAATCAGCTTTTGACGTCCTGCCTGAGTAAGGTGGCGGGTATCTGACAGATACGGCTTATAATTGTCCTCGGTAATTGTTCCGTAGAGATTATCTACAAACGATGCTTCGGCGGTCTTGTTTACCGCATCGCCAACCTGGAAAAAGTAGGTTGACGGAGCACCGTGCATACCTATATGAAACTCACAGGTTTCGGTAGTTCCGTCTTCATTTTCATATAAATTGAAATATGGCGACATATAGATGATACGATTGTTGGTGTACACCATCTTTATCATTCTGAATGCAGAAATAAGATTGCCGCAGACGGTATCTATGGAATATTCATTGTAACTGTCTATGCAGCGTTGAGTGACCCAGTAATCTTCGGAATCATACATGAATACAAATACATCAATCTCGGAAGGGTCGAGTTCATACAAGGTCTTTACCACTTCGTCTGCGTTGGAGGGTTTGTCTGCTCCGAGCAATTGTCCGCATTTAATAAACTCATCATAGATTTCATTCTTATAGGACATGAGAGCGGTCAGATAATAGGGAGTATATATGTCCATGGGATTGGATACGGATGGCATTTCCAATGAAGAACTTCCTATTCTGGAACCGTCTATGGAACAATTGATAACTTCGGCTCCCGTGGCTTCCGCTAAAAGAGCAGCCATACCATCAGGTGAATCGGCATCGGCAGCAAACGGATAATTGCCGAATACTACGATTTTTTTTACTTCCTGTCGAATAAGATATCCGTTTTCGTCAGTCAAGGGGACCATAACATCATAGCTGTCAACGTAGTTGTCGATATCTTCCTGTGTGACGGTCGAATCTATACGGATTGTATGAAAGATACCTTTTATCTTGAACACTACCACAATAATGACAATCACTATTATCAGAGGAAGTATAATGCCGAGTATCAAGGTCGATCGGCGCATTTTCTTCTTGTTTCGTGAAGGAGCAATGTCGGTTCCGACGGATTCTGTTTTTGTTTCTTCGGAAAAGTTATTTTGCTCTGACATAAATTTCTACATAACCTCGCAAGTATTATGATACTAACAATTTTATCTTCTGTAATTATAACATCTATTATTATGTTGAAAATGAACCTTAAGAAATATTAAGAAAAAACTGATTTGATTGGTGGTATCATTCCTACATCCTTGAGATCTCGGTGCCTGTGCAATATGTCTGTTCCTTAAGGAATCTTAACTTTCGTCGCCTTGAATAGATGAGCGGTGAATGTTATAATACAAGATAACTATGGGATGTTATGCCCTGACCACAATATGATGAGAGGGATTGCTCAAGTGAGAAATACAAGAAAGCCTATTGGCGACACCGGAGAGATTGATATTGAATTCGATTCATTGACAGATGAATTTGCCGATGCAGAGGATTTTGATGAGTCTGTAAATCGTTTCGCAAATGAGAATGATTTCGACGAACCGGATGAGATTCGAACCGGCGCGGATGACTATGATGAAGATGCTGCCGGTGTATATGGCAGTGATGAAAAATTGAAAAAACCGGCCAAGAAGAACTATTCAAATTCTATGTACGCAGTAGCGGGTGATTTGGACGAGGACGACTTGGATGATGAAGATTTGGATGATGACATTGCAGATGAAATCGAGGATGTTTCTTCCGAATCCGTTGATGAGAATATTACAGAAGAAGATATCGCTGAATTCATCTCCGATGAGGAGTATTTTGACGATCATGTTGAGTATTTTTATGATGATGAATTTGCTGAGAGCGGTAGTGTTGTTTTAGATGATGAATTTGGATCAAAAGCATCGGCTAAAACGGCCAGAAGCAGTGTTGAGGCAGCCGGCGGAGTGAGAGTACACAAAAAGCCTATTGTAAAGGTGGAAGATGATTCTAAGCGTCGCCCTGTAAGAAATGCACAGTCTGAAGCTTTTGAGGAGACTGATGAGGATTTCGAAGAGGATGAGGATACCAAGAAGCCGGGAGGAGCAATAGAGAAGCTGATGATTGCTCTTGCGGCATGTGTTGTTCTTGCGCTGATTGTTGTGGGCGGTTATATGATTATCAGAAAACCGTTTGCAAAGCCTGTAAGCAATATTAATGAGAACGGTATTGCTTATAATCCCGAACTTGGCGGAGCCGGTTCGCAGCTCGCAGGAATTGATGTTATCGGCGGTACAGGACTGGCAGCTGCTTATGAGGCAAGAATCGGTGGAGAATTTGTACCCGATGTGGTAGATCTCCCTGATGATGATGTGGAAATATATGAGGAAATTGATTATACCAACGAGGTTGAGGTATCGTTTGAAACCGTATCGGTGGTAAAGGACCTCAAGATTAAATTTATCAATAAAAAGACCGGTAAGCTGATTGCAAATGTTCCTTTTGTTGTGACTGTAACTACACCTTCCGGAACAATTCAGACTTGGTCTGATTCTGATAAGGACGGAATTATTTATTATTCGGATATAGCGGCAGGTACCTACAAGCTTCACCTTGAGGAACTTGATGCGACTAAGTATGCCGGATATGTTCTTCCCGCTGATATCAAGCCTGATGTCAGATCCGAGATAGCTTATGAAAGAGTAGATGTATCCGGAGAAATTCTTGGAGTTGGTGATATCAACGAGGCTACTGAGGATACTATCAGAGACGGCGCGGATGCCGGTAATGGAACATTAAGCAATACAGTAGCTTTTGTTGAAAGCAGCAAGAAGGACAGCTATACTGCATTGACAGATACTGCAGCGATTATTATGCCTTTCTCTCTTTCATCACTTGATTACAACAATTCAATAATTGTTGTCGCAGAGGGTGAAGACGGTAACGTTAACGGAGATACCGGTGACGGTGGCGATACCGGAAATACAGGCAACACGGAAAATCCCGGAGAAACACCTGCAGCAACAGGATCAATGACCTTGAGTGCTGAAAGCATTACCGTTAAGGTAAATGAGGTTGCGGGGGCTGATATTACCGTGACTACAACAGGTGCTGCCGCTCCTACAGTAACTGCCGGTATAGAAGGTACTGCAGCAACAATCGATAGTTGCAGCAATTCAAAGATTACCGTTAAGGGTGTAGCGGAGGGAACTGCTACCGTTACACTGACTCTTAAGGACGGAGACAAGGTTCTTGCAGAGAAGAAGATTACCGTAACCGTTACTTCAAATAAGGGAACCATTGCAATTAACAAGACAACTCTTGGAGTTCTTGCGGGAAAGGCCGCTACAGCGCAGGTAACATTGACGAATATTACCGCTGCAGACGTGACCGTAGCCAGCTCACAGACAGGAGTAGCTACAGCAGCATTGGCAGAGGACGGCAAGCTCACAATTACGGGTGTGGCTGCAGGAACAGCAAATATAACTGTTACCCAGACTGCAGACAGTACAGTGACAGCAACATTGGCAGTAACAGTATATGCAGGAACAGATAAGCTTACAGCAACCGTAAACGGCAAGACAGTTCAGCTCTATATACAGACCGGTAACGACAGTTATCGTGAAGCAACATATATGGACTGCACCGCCAATCCGTTCCCTACGTTTTATTATGCAAATTCTATTTATACCGGTTGGCAGACTATCGACGGCAAGACTTACTACTACACTGCAGAGGGTAAGCCTGTAACCGGAGAGCAGGTCATCAACGGAGTGCTTTACAATTTTGACAGTACCGGAGCTTTGGTTGCCGGTAACGGAACTCTTGGTATCGATGTTTCAAAGTGGAACGGAGATATCAACTGGAGCAAGGTTAAGGCTGCGGGTGTCAGCTATGTAATTATCAGAATCGGATACAGAGGTTCTACTCTCGGTGGTCTGATCGATGATGCTAACTTCAAGAAAAACATTGAGGGTGCTCAGGCAGCAGGCCTCAAGATTGGTGTATATTTTGTAACCCAGGCTATCAATGATGCGGAGGCAGTATATGAGGCATCAATGGTTCTTGACAGAATTTCAAAGTATACCATTTCATATCCCGTGTTCCTGGACGTAGAGGCGAGCGGCGGAAGAGGTGACAAGATAGATGTTGCTACCAGAACTTCGGTATGTAAGACCTTCTGCAAGACCATCCAGAATGCAGGCTACACAGCAGGTATTTACGCAAACAAGTCATGGCTTACCACCAAGATTGATGCAAGCCAGCTTACAGGCTATAAGATTTGGGTTGCACAGTACTATACCTCATGTACCTACAGCGGAAGCTACTCTATGTGGCAGTACACCGATTCGGGAACTATTGACGGTATAAGCGGTAAGGTTGACCTTAATAAGTCATATCTTGGTTACTAATTTTTTAGCAAAGGACAAAGAAAAATGAGAACATATCTTGTTACCGGCGGTGCCGGATTTATCGGTTCAAATTACATTCACTATATGTTTAAGAAGTATGGCAATGAAATCAGAATTATCAATGTAGATGTACTTACCTATGCCGGAAATCTTGAAAATCTCAAGGATATCGAAAACAGAGACAATTATACATTTGTAAAAGCAGATATCTGCGATAAGGAGGCTATTGCCAAGATTTTTGCTGAGAATGATATCGACCGCGTTGTACATTTTGCGGCAGAGAGCCACGTAGACCGCTCTATCAAGAATCCCGAAGTATTTGTTCAGACTAATGTTCTCGGTACTGCAGTTATGCTTAACTGTGCAAAGGCGGCATGGGAACTTCCCGACGGCAGCTTCAAGGAGGGTAAGAAGTTCCTCCATGTTTCTACCGACGAGGTATACGGTTCACTTCCCGATGATGACAATGCATTTTTCTATGAGACCACTCCTTACGATCCTCATAGCCCCTATTCTGCATCAAAGGCTTCATCTGATATGTTGGTAAAGGCTTACATGGATACATACAAGTTCCCTGCAAATATTACCAACTGCTCAAATAACTACGGACCTTTCCAGTTCCCTGAGAAGCTTATTCCTCTTATTATCAATAATGCACTTCATGGCAAGAAGCTTCCTGTATACGGTGACGGTAAAAATGTACGTGACTGGTTGTTCGTTGAGGATCATGCGAAGGCTATCGACATGGTTCAGGAGCAGGGCAGACTTTTCCAGACCTACAATATCGGCGGACATAATGAGAAGCAGAATATTGAGATTATCAATATTATTCTTGAGACACTTCAGGAGATGCTTCCCGAAGGTGATCCTCGTAAGGCTTATATAAATCAGGATCTTATTACATATGTTGAAGACAGAAAGGGTCATGATCGCAGATATGCTATCGCACCCGATAAGATTAAGGCCGAAATCGGATGGTATCCCGAGACCATGTTCAAGGAAGGTATCAAGAAGACTATCGCTTGGTTCTTCGAGAATGAAGAGTGGATGAACAATGTTACTTCGGGCGATTATCAGAAGTACTATGAAGATATGTACGCAGGAAAGTAATTGCACGGATATTATTGAGATCTGAAGATATTGAGTTGATTGCGATTAAGTATCGAGCGCAATCATAAAATAGATTTTTATTAATAGTAAAACAGTATTTATTTTAGGAGAACAACATGAAAGGTATTATACTTGCCGGTGGATCCGGTACTCGTCTTTATCCCCTTACTAAGGCAATTTCAAAACAGATTATGCCTGTGTATGACAAGCCGATGATTTATTATCCGCTTTCAACACTTATGCTTGCAGGCATCAGAGAGGTTTTGATTATTTCCACCCCCAGAGATCTTCCTGTATTCGAGGATCTTTTCGGCGACGGAAGCCAGCTTGGTATGAAGTTTGAGTATGCGATTCAGGAAGTGCCGAGAGGACTTGCGGATGCGTTTATCATCGGTAAGGAATTCATCGGAAATGATGCTGTAGCACTTGTGCTCGGAGATAACATTTTCTATGGTCAGAGCTTCTCTAAGGTTTTGAAGAACGCTGCTGAGCGTGTACAGACTGAAGGCGGAGCTACCATCTTCGGATATTATGTAAGAGATCCCAGGGAGTATGGTGTTGTTGAGTTTGATGAGAACGGCAAGGCTGTATCTATCGAAGAAAAGCCTGCTAATCCCAAGAGTAATTATGCGGTTCCCGGACTGTATTTCTACGACAACAGTGTTGTGGAAATAGCTGAGAATGTAAAACCCAGCGCACGTGGTGAAATTGAGATTACTTCTGTAAACAATGCTTATCTTGACAAGGGAGTGCTGAGTGTAGAGACTCTCGGAAGAGGTTTCGCATGGCTTGATACCGGTAACCACGATATGCTTCTTGCTGCAGCAGATTTTGTATCTGCTATCCAGAAGCGTCAGGGAATGTATGTTTCATGTATCGAGGAAATCGCATACAAGAGAGGCTTTATTGATAAGGAACAGCTCCTCAAGCTGGCTGAACCCCTCATGAAGACAGATTACGGTAAATATCTTGTAGAGGTTGCAAATGGACTCTAGGCTTAAAAAGCTATCTGTTATAGGTTGCTTTGGAGTGGTGATTCTTCTGCTGTTGATAGTAGTTTATTCAAATGGCGGCATCACCTCTCTTTTGAATGCCAATAATGAGTCGGAAACGAATAATTCGGTGCAGACATCTGATGCTGCAGGCGAAAACGGAACCGCTCTCAATGCATCCGGAACTACTTATTTTACCGGACAGGTCGGCGACAATCTGAGCGGATTTTTATCCGATCCTACGTTCTTTGATCAGGAAAAGGATGAATTTCTGGAAAATGCCGGAGATATGTCCAACAGGCTATCAATTCTTGTAACTTCCATAGAGAAGGACCTGAGAGTACAGGTTATTGACTATGGTGGGGAACTGGTCAAGGATGAGAGCTTCAGCATAAGAATTACAGATGCTTCCGGTAATTCAGATGAGTATAAAGATCTGGATAAGGACGGGGTGATCTACGCAGGTGCACTGAGGGCCGGTGATTATCAGGTACAATTGCTTCCGATTGACGGATACAAGGTGCCTACCACAGCAACTACCGTCAGAGTAAAAGAGCGCGTGGAATATGTTGTTATCGAAGATATAGCTCTGTTAATAAAGACTGAAGCGGAGATAGATGCGGAGGCGGAGGATACCGCCGTTGCCGAGGCTGCTGCCGAGGCAGATAAAAACCAGATGGTGCAGCTCAAGCCGGGCGGAACCAGACAGAAAGTCGGTATAGATGTATCAAAGTATCAGGGTGATATCGATTGGAATAAAGTTGCTGCGGCCGGAGTGCAGTTTGTAATAATCAGAGCGGGATACAGAGGCTCGGTTACCGGTGCGCTTGTAGAGGATTCCTATTTTGTACAGAATATCAGAGGTGCTTTGGCAGCAGGTCTTGAGGTTGGGGTATATTTCTTCACCCAGGCCGTGAATGAGACTGAAGCAGTAGAAGAGGCATCTGCTGTAATATCGATGGTCAGAGAGTATGATATCAAGCTCCCGATATACATTGATACGGAAGGTGCCGGTGGAAACGGAAGAGCTGACGGCCTGGATGTAGCAACCAGGACCGCGGTTTGTGATGCATTTTGCAGAACTGTAAAAAATGCCGGTTACAATTCCGGAGTATATGCATCCAGAAGCTGGTTGTATCATAACCTGGATACTTCAGTGCTCGACAAATATGAGATATGGGATGCTGAGTGGGTAAGTGTTCCGCAGTATACAGGCTACTATACCATGTGGCAGTATTCGTCCAAGGGTAAAGTGGACGGAATAGTCGGAAATGTTGATTTAGATATTTATTACTACTAGTATAATTTTATATCAGTGGATTTATATACTTGTAGATTTTTATAGGGTTAGTGAGGAATACTATGGGAAAAATTCAGGTAGAGGATTGTGAAATCGAAGGACTTAAGATTATCACCCCCAATGTAATAGGTGATGCAAGAGGTTATTTTGTTGAGACATACAATGCCAGAGATATGAAGGAAGCGGGAATTGACAGAGTGTTTGTACAGGATAATCAGTCTGCTTCAAAGAGAGGTGTTATCAGAGGTCTGCACTTCCAGATTAATCATCCTCAGGCTAAGCTTGTTCGTGTAATTAAAGGCGAAGTTTTTGATGTTGCCGTTGATCTGAGAAAGGGTTCTGCAACCTACGGAAAGTGGAAGGGAGTGCTTCTTTCTGCTGAAAATCATAAGCAGTTCTATATTCCCGAAGGTTTTGCACATGGATTTCTTGTAGTAAGCGATTATGCGGAGTTTTGTTACAAGTGCACTGATTTCTATCATCCCGGTGATGAGGGCGGAATCATGTACAATGATCCCGAGGTTGGTGTTGAATGGCCTATCGCAGATGATATGGAACTGGTTTTCTCAGAGCGCGATACCAAGTGGGGAAGCATCCTGGATTTGAATAAATAATAAAATCTGACTGGTCATACGAAGTGACGGAACGGAAGTTTTTGGCTTATGAGTAATCCCTCAAAAAATAAATTGAATATTTTTGCTGAGGCAATCACTAATCGTAAGTTGATTTGGAAACTGGCAAAGAATGATTTTAAGAAGCGCTATGCAGGCTCATATCTCGGTATTGTGTGGGGGATGATTCAGCCTCTTGTAACCGTAGCGCTTTATTATGTTGTGTTCGGCCTGATTTTCCCCAACCAGAGAAGCAGTGGTACAGATGTACCGTTTGTGTTGTTTTTGACCTCTGGCCTGGTGCCTTGGTTCTTCTTTAATGAGGCATTAAACAGTGGTACCAACGGTTTGATTGACTACAATTATCTGGTCAAAAAAGTTGTGTTTAATATCAGTATTTTGCCGATTATTCGAGTGGTAGCAGCGCTGTTTACACATACATTTTTCATATGCATATTGTTGGTGCTCTCATCGGTATACGGATATTATCCGAGCTTTTATACGATTCAGATACTGTATTACAGTCTCTGTACATTTGCTTTGGTGCTGGCACTTGTGTATGCCACATCGGCTGTGTGTGTGTTCTTCAAGGATCTCACACAGATTATTACAATTATGCTGCAGATTCTCATGTGGGGAACACCTATCATGTGGGATATAGCATCATTCAAGAATGAAACGCTCAAGATGGTTTTGAAGATAAATCCTCTTGTATATATAGTAAACGGCTACCGAGATGCTGTATATGGTAAGACCTGGTTTTGGGAACATGGCTGGTACAACCTGTATTTCTGGGGAATTACCATTGTGCTTATGCTGATAGGAACTGCGATATTCAAGAGATTAAGAGTACATTTTGCTGATGTACTGTAGGTATAAATAATGGCTGAAAACGATATTGCCATCCACTTAAAGGATGTGAAAAAAGTATATAAGCTGTACCGTAAGCCCAAGGACAGGCTGCTTGATGCCTTTGGTCTGCTCCGCGGCAAGAGAAAGCCCGGGCTAAACTATGCGCTCAAGGGAGTGAGTCTTGATATTAAAAAGGGTGAGACTGTCGGAATAATCGGTACCAACGGTTCGGGTAAATCCACCATCCTTAAGATTATCACCGGTGTACTTTTCCCAAATGAGGGTGATGTGGAGATAAACGGAAGAATATCTGCACTTCTTGAGTTGGGGGCGGGTTTCAATGCCGAATATACCGGTATTGAAAACGTGTACCTGAATGGTACGATGCTGGGCTTTACGGATGAGGAAATCGAGGCGAAGCTTCCTCAGATTTTGGAGTTCGCGGATATCGGAGATTATGTATATCAGCCGGTAAAGACTTATTCTTCAGGTATGTTTGTCCGACTTGCATTTGCTGTTGCGATAAATATTGACCCCGAGATTTTAATAGTTGATGAGGCACTTTCTGTGGGTGATACCTTCTTCCAGGCGAAGTGCTACAAAAAGTTTGACGAATTCAAGAGACAGGGTAAGACGATAGTTTTTGTAAGCCATGATCTTTCAAGTATATCAAAATACTGTGACAAGGTATTTTTGCTCAACAAGGGTAACCTGTTGGGAGAAGGCTCTGCCAAGGATATGATTGATATCTACAAGCAGGTATTGGTTGGGCAGTATGATACCGGTGAGGATGCTTCGGATACCAAGAAGAAGGATGAGCAATCCGATATCAAGATGATACTCAATCCCAATACGGAAGAATACGGTAACGGGCAGGCATACATCAAAGATATCTATTTTACTGACGAGGGCGGCAGACGTACCAATACGATTATCAAGGGCACGAAGTTTAGCATTCACGTTAAAGTTAAGTTTGAAGAGTTTGTTCCGGAACCTATTTTTGCGTTTACCTTTACAGATGTAAAAGGAACCGATATTACCGGAACCAATACTATGCTCGAAAGAGCATTTACTGATTCGGCTCAGCCCGGAGATGTGATTGACATTACGTATACTCAGGTAATGAATCTGCAGGGTGGCAACTATCTCCTGTCATTGGGAGTGACAGGTCATCGCGATGCCAATTTTGAGGTATATCACAGACTGTATTACTGCCTGGATATAACAGTGGTATCGGATAAGGATACTGTAGGCTACTACGATATGATGAGTGACATTACCGTGGAGAAGCAGAAGAGTTTATGAACAACGAACAGATTGGAAAAATAAAACTGGATTACACGCACTACTGTGGTGAGGACCTCTATTGTGACGGTGAGATTGAGCAGGCTATTTTAGAAGTGGCCAAGCAGAATGCGGAAGTGGAATATCCACGTATCATTGAGGAAAAGGAAAGCTGGCCTTTCCTTTATCATTTGTCACCCATCAGAGAGAATATTATCGAGTGGTTCCCGATGACCAAGAAGACCAAGGTGCTTGAGGTCGGCAGCGGTTGCGGTGCCATCACCGGCGTGCTTTCGAGAAAGGCCGGTTCGGTGGATTGTGTAGATCTCTCCAGACAGAGAAGTCTCATCAATGCCTATCGCCATGAGTACTGTGACAATGTTACCATCCACGTAGGTAATTTTCAGGACATAGAGCCCGACCTCGATACCGATTATGATGTTATCTGTCTGATCGGTGTGTTCGAGTACGGACGTGCATATATCGGTGGAGAAAACCCCTACGAGACATTTCTTAATATTTTGAAAAAACATCTGGCACCCGAGGGACAGATTGTAATAGCTATTGAAAATAAATTCGGACTTAAGTATTTTGCGGGATGCCGTGAGGACCATGCCGGTACATTGTTTGAAGGTATTGAGGATTATCCTAACGAGGGTACAGCGAGAACCTTTACTCAGCGTGGATTGCTTGAGATAGCGCATAAATGCGGGTTTGCGGAAAATAAGTGCCATATGTATTATCCATACCCGGATTATAAGTTTATGCATACTCTGTTTTCGCCCGACAGACTTCCTGAAATGGGAGAACTCAAGGACAACATCCGCAATTTTGACAGAGACAGATTGCTTCTTTTTGATGAGAAGCTGGCATTTGAAAATATTTTGGGAGAGAAGGAGTTCCCTTTGTTCTCCAATTCATACCTGATGGTACTGGGTAATAAGCCTGATGTTATATATGCGAGATATTCCAACGATCGCGAGCTTTCAGGCTGCATAGTAACAAAGATATCAGATAAAAACAGAGTGGAAAAAAGAGCTCTCCATGAGAGTGCCGAAGAGCATGTGCTTCGTATGGCGGAGAATTACAAACTGCTCTGCGAAAGATACAACGGAAGCAAGCTTGAAATCTGTCCTTGTGAGATTACCGAGGACGGAAAAGGTGTAAGCTTCCCGATAATTCCCGGTAAGAGACTTGAAGAGCTCCTTGATGAGAAGGTTTTCAAAGCTGATACGGAAGGCTTCAGAGCTTTATTTATGGAGTATGTGGAGAGAATCGGCCACAACGAAAATATGTCCGTTGCCGATATGGATTTGATTTTCTCAAATATACTGGTAGATGGTGACAAATGGACTGTTATTGATTACGAGTGGGTGGTGAAGGAGAAAAAATTCACTAAGGAGCTTGCATTCAGAAGTCTGTATTGTTACCTGATGGAGGATGAGCGACGCAATTGTATCGATGGCGGAGAACTGCTTGCAGAGATTGGTGTCGATGAACAGACCGCTGCAGCTTATCGCCGCGATGAGAAATTTTTCCAGCGTACAGTGACCGGTAATCACAAGAGCCTCAACGAGATCAGGCAGCTGATAGGCAACAGAGTGATTAAGCCTGAGGATATGGGCAAGAGCACTGCCAAGGTCGGCAAGCTTCAGGTATATGTGGACAGAGGCGCAGGATTCTCCGAGGAGACCTCTCTCTTCCCCAGAATGCAGGAAGGTAAGTATTCTGTAAAGCTGGACGGTGGCGTTAAAAAGCTTCGTATAGATCCTACAAGCGAGAGATGTATAGTGGCAGTTAATTCCATTACTTGGAACGGTGATGAACTTACTGTGGACGGTAAAGGAGATTACTGCAACGGAACCAAGATCGGAGACAGAGTTTATGCCTTCGGAACAGAGGATCCCGGATTTACATTGTCTCTTGCGGGTGCACCCTACAGACAGGAAAATGTATTAGAGATAGACATGGAGATTACTCCTTTGTCTGAAAATACGGGAAGCAGACTTCCCGAGCCCAAGCCTGTGAGCGGATTGGGAAGATTATTCAAACGCATGTGAAGGTGAAGAAGTAATTGAGCAGCAAAATAAAAAAGCTTGTAAGAATTGCAGATGAAAAGGCACATGCATTGGTCTCTCCGATGCGAAGAAACAGTGATGAGAGTCAGCTGGCTTCGTATCGAAGAGAGGTGTTTGAGTGGAAGCATACGTATGTCAGTTGGATTCACAAAAACGAGTCGGCACCGTCATCTGCGGAAAGTCTGAATGACTATCTTGCTCGTAACGGAGAATGGGTTGCTTACTGCACCAAGAACGGATATTTTGCTGAAAATATTATCGCGTATTTATCGGAGTTTCTTTCCGATGATTCTAAAGAAGTAAGTGTCATCTACGGCGATGAGGATTATATATGTGAGGTCGGAAACGTCGGCATGAGAATGTGCCCGTTTTTTAAGCCGGATTACTCACAGGAGACCTTGCTTTCTTTTTCTTATTTTGGAGAGCTGATATTCCTTAAAAGAACAATTGCAGAGAAAATAACCAAGCCCGGCGTGCGTGTGGAAACAATAAACTACACGGATGCTTTGGAACTGTACAATATTGCGCTCAAGGCATCTGAGCAGGTGGGATGTGATGAGGTCGGACATATCAGCCGAGTTATATATCATCGATCTGCAATGGGGTTGAATATCAACGACTCAATACATGCCACCGGGATAGCGAGGTCGGGAGGCGTTAATCCGGAAATAGGTATGGAACCCGATACACCTGCATACTACGAGGCATACGATCGAGTAGAGGCTTTGGTGAGTGCTTATCTGGAGGATGATGCCAATATTGCAAAGGTGCTGGTCGGCTGCGGCGAGGATGGAGTAAATATCAGGAAGGATGCCTTGGACAGGAGAGGTCTGAGCGCGGAGTTTGTAAAAGATAATGATAAGGATTTATACAGAATCTGTTATAAATCCGACAATGCGTCAGTATCGGTGGTAATCCTTTCAAAGGATAATCCGGAACTGCTGGAAAAGTGTATATCGGGACTTAAGAACATTACCGAATACGGTAATTATGAAATAATCGTCGTTGATAACGGCAGCAACGAGATCAATAAAGAAAAGTGTGAAGCGTTGTCGAAACAATATACTTTTTCGTATTATCATCATCCGATGGAGTTTAATTTTTCAGCACTGTGCAATTACGGTGTGACAAAATCAAACGGCGAACTTATTTTGCTGATGAATGATGATGTAGAGGTGATAGACGCTTCGTTTATGAAACTGATGGCTGGTTATGCTGTGCGGGATGATATTGGCGCAGTCGGAGCGAGACTTCGCTACGGTGACGGAATCAGTCTGCAGCATGTAGGTGTGACAAGCCTTGGTATCGGTCCCTCACATCAGCTTCAGCGAAAGAGTGATGATAAAAACAGATATTACGGCCGCAACAGAGTAGACTATGAGATGCTCGGAGTGACTGCGGCATGTTTGATGATTAAAAGATCGGCATACGACAAAGTGGGTGGTCTTGATGAAGGTCTCAAGGTAGCCTACAATGATGTTGATTTTTGCATGAAGCTGGTTGAAGCCGGATTCAAAAACGTACAGTGTAACGGCGCGGTAATGCTTCATCATGAGTCGCTGACCAGAGGCTTTGACGGAGACAGCGATGAGAAGTGGTACAGACTTCTCGCGGAAAAAGAAGGCTTGTACAAGCGTCATCCGAAGTACAAGGCTTATGATCCGTATCATAATATAAATCTTATAGACAATTCGTCGGAATATATCTGCAGCTGCAAGACAAAAGCACAGGATTTTTATTGGCGAAGTGATGTGATTAAGGTTGAAGAAGCTAAGCAGGAGATTGCGGGTGCCAAGGATTTTGGCTTCAGACTGAAAATGGATCACAGTTTCCTGCAGAGACGTTTCAATCCCGAGGATGAGGATTTCTTCTGGATAGACGGATGGGTGTATGTTCCCGGTGCGGACCATACGCTTATAAAAAAATACGTGATGCTTCAGAATGTTGAAGCGGGCAGCATATATAAAACAGACAGCTGTGATGCATACAGAGCGGATGTTGAGAACCTGCTCCCGGCAGCAAAAAATATAGCTATGTCGGGATTCCTTGCAAGAATATCGCCGGATGCTTTGCCAAAGGGCGAGTATCGTGTGGGATTGATGCTCAGCGCAGGCAGCAGGACCTCGCTTATATGGTCGGATAGAACTATTGTTGCGAAGGGTTAAGTGGAAAATCTGATTAATCAGCAATAAAAAATCAGTTGAAAAGTGCTTGGAGAAGTAATTGTAGAAACATTTGATGAAGTAATTGAAAGAGTGAGAAAAGTGGCACAAAACAGTAAACTCAAGTCAATTAAATATACATTTTCAAAGAATTGGAAGAGGGTTAAAAATCTCGGGGGTCCAAAGGGATTTTTCAAGAAGGTTAATTCCAGAATCCGCAGAGCCAGAGCTCAGAAAAGATACGGAACGGTATCTTTCCCCGATGAGGCAAGAGCCAAGGCAGAGCGTGAGACTGTTTTTGACAGAAAAATCGTCTTTAGTATCCTGGTGCCGCTTTACAATACACCTGAGGTGTTCCTGCGCGAGATGATTGAATCAGTGCAGGCTCAGACCTATGAAGGATGGGAGCTGTGTCTTGCAGACGGTTCAGACGCGGAGCATGCATATGTGGAGCAGATAGTAAAAGAGTACAGAGACAAGGATCCCAGAATCTGTTACGGACGCTTGGAAAAAAACGGTGGAATATCGGAAAATACCAATGCTTGTTATGAATTGGCAACAGGTGATTATATCGGCCTTTTCGATCACGATGATTTGCTGCATCCTTCGGTTTTGTATGAGTATATGAAGGTGATTTGCTCAGAAGGAGCAGACTTTTTGTATTGCGATGAGACGACCTTTAACGGTACCGATATCAACAAGATGATAACTCTTCATTTTAAGCCGGATTTTTCACCGGATAATCTGAGTACCAACAATTATATCTGTCACTTCTCCGTATTCACAAGGGAGCTTGCAGAGGCGGCTAAGGTGGACGGAAGACTGTTCAGAAAAGAGTATGACGGTAGCCAGGACCATGATTTGATATTGAGACTTACCGCGAAAGCCGAGAAGGTGGTTCATGTACCCAAGCTTTTGTATTACTGGCGATCTCATGACGGCAGTACCGCCAAGGATATCAGTGTTAAAAGCTATGCTATCGATGCTGCAAGGGGAGCGGTTAAATCATATCTTGAGAGCAAGGGCTACAAGAATTTTGAGATAACCTCCACCAGAGCATTTGAAACTATTTTTAAGATTACATATGAGATATACGGTACTCCCAAGATTTCAATACTTATTCCGAACAGAAATCATCTGAAGGATCTCAAAAGATGTATTGATTCAATCAGGGAAAAGAGTACCTGGGAAAATTATGAGATTATAGTTATTGAGAATAACAGTAACGAATCCGACATTTTCGATTACTACAAGGAAATAGAGAAGTATGAGAATGTGAAGGTGGTGACTTTCACAGGTGAGTTCAATTATTCTGCGGTAAACAATTTCGGAGCCGGATATGCGACCGGAGATTATATTCTGCTACTCAATAACGATACAGAGGTGATTGCGCCGAAATGGATGGAAGAGCTGCTGATGTATGCACAGCGTCCCGATGTCGCATGTGTAGGCGGTAAGCTTTTGTATCAGGACAATACTATTCAGCATGCGGGTATTGTAATCGGTCTGGGAGCTCACAGAACGGCAGGACATACTCATTACGGGATCAGCAACCTCAATTACGGATATATGGGACGACTCTGCTATGCACAGAATGTGACTGCGGTGACAGGAGCCTGCCTGATGGTTGCAACCGATATTTATAATGAGCTGGGTGGTTTGGACGAGAGCTTCAGGATATCTTTGAACGATGTGGATTTTTGCCTGAGAGCAAGAGAAAAAGGCTATCTCAATATATTCACTCCTTTTGCGGAATTGTATCATTACGAGTCGATATCGCGAGGCAGTGATGAGAAGGGCAAGAACGCAGACAGATACAATAAAGAGGCTGAGGATTTCAGGAAAAAATGGAAGGATGCGCTGGAAAAAGGCGACCCGTATTACAATCCGAATTTCTCTTTGGACAGAAGCGATTATTCGTTAAGAATTTGATTTTTATCGCGACTTTTGAGAGAGGTTTTCTCTTTTAATTATATTGTATTCATGGTAAAATTATTATATATGTGCGATTGAATCCGATTGCACCTTAAATGGGTAATATTCACATATAAAACCTAATATGAAAAGATAAATTACAGGAGGATGAGTCATGGGATATCAGGAAGAATTCAACCTTTGGTTGAACGATGATTATTTTGACCAGGCAACTAAGGATGAGCTCAATGCAATCCGCGACAATCAGGCTGAGGTAGAGGATCGTTTTTATCAGGAGCTTGAGTTTGGTACAGGCGGTCTGCGCGGAGTAATCGGTGCCGGCACCAACAGAATGAACCTTTATACAGTACGTAAGGCTACACAGGGTCTTGCAAATTATATTCTCAAGAACGGTGATCCCAAGAAGGGCGTAGCTATTTCATGCGACAACCGTCGTATGAGCCCTGAATTTTCTCAGGAGACAGCACTTTGCCTCGCTGCTAACGGAATCAAGGCATATATCTTTGATTCACTCAGACCTACTCCCGAGCTTTCATTTGCACTCAGAGAGCTTGGATGCACCGCCGGTGTAATGGTTACAGCAAGCCACAATCCTCCGGAGTACAACGGATATAAGGTATATTGGGAGGACGGCGCTCAGGTAACTCCTCCTCACGACAACGGAATTATTGCTGAGGTTCGTGCTATCACCAATTATCACGATGTAAAGACCATGAGCAAAGAGGATGCTATCGCAGCAGGCCTCTATGAGGTTATCGGAAGTGAAATCGATGACAAGTATATGGCAGAGCTTAAGAAGCTTATTATCCATCCCGAGATTATCAAGGAGATGGCTGATGATATCAAGATTGTATACACCCCTCTCTGCGGTACAGGTAATCTCCCTGTAAGAAGAATCCTCTCAGAGCTTGGTTTCAAGAACGTATATGTTGTTGAAGAGCAGCAGGGTCCCGATCCTGAGTTCACAACTCTCGAGTATCCCAATCCCGAGGATCCCAAGGCGTTTACTTATGCACTTCGTCTTGCTAAGGAAAAGGATGCAGACATCGTTCTTGCTACCGATCCCGATGCAGACCGTCTCGGTGTATACTGCAAGGATACCAAGACCGGAGAGTATGTATCATTTACCGGAAATATGTCAGGTATGCTGAGCGCTGAGTATCAGCTCAGAGAGAAGGCTGCTATGGGCACTATGCCTGAGAATCCTGCACTTGTTACCACAATCGTTACCACCAATATGACCTTCCCTATCAGTGAGGCATACGGTGTTAAGCTTATCGAGGTTCTTACCGGATTTAAGTATATCGGTGAACAGATTAAGATTTTTGAGCAGACCGGTTGCAACAATTATGTATTCGGTCTTGAGGAGTCTTACGGATGCCTTATCGGTACTCACGCAAGAGATAAGGATGCTATCGTAGCAGTAATGGGTCTCTGCGAGGTTGCCGCATACTGCAAGAAGCAGGGTAAGACTTTGTGGGATATGATGGTTGAGATGTATGAGAAGTATGGTTACTTCAAGGAGACTCAGTA
>JAKSRV010000069.1 GCA_024403435.1 Lachnospiraceae bacterium | reverse complement strand
TATTCTGTGGCAATTGCGGAACCAAGGTTGAGGCAGAAGTGGCAGCACCTGCAACTGAGGAAGTAAAGCCTGCAGCAGAAGTGGCTGAAGCTGTAGCTGAGGAAGTAAAGGTTGCAGAGGCAGCAACTGAAGCTGTAGCAGAAGAAGCAAAGCCTGCAGCAGAAGAGGTGACTGCACCTGTAGTTGAGGAAGTAAAGCCTGTAGCCGAAGAAGCAGTGGCTCCTGTGGCACCCGTTTTTGGAATGCCGGATGTTCCTGTGATTAATCCTCAGGGAGTAAATCCTACTGCAACCGTGCAAAAGGCAGAAAAGCCTAAGAAGAGCGGTTCATTCTTTAAGAGATTTGGATTTATATTTATCATTGCGGCGGTTGTGGCGGTTATTGCAATTGTTGTAGCTGCAAATTTCAAATACATTGCAAATGCTGTAATGAAAGCCGGTGCGCCTGATCAATATTTCAAATGGGTAGTTAAGAACCAGGTGGAGGAAGATGTCGATCAGTCGTTGGCTCTCTACAGTGATATAAAGAGTGTTTACAATTTGGCTGATGAGAGAGTTACCGGAAAGATAGACGTTGAGCTCGGAGAAGAAGCAGATAAGTATCTTAGAATGGCTAAGAATGCGGGATATGATTTTACATGGGTGGAAACCGCAGGAGTTACCTACGATATAAACAGCAAGGACGATATTGTTGATTGCAATTTTGGTCTTTTGTTTAACAAGGTTGAGTTGTCAAGAATTGAATACATAATGGATATCAAGGGTGAGGAAGAGTATATGGGAATTCCTTCTCTTGAGTCTGCATATGCAATGGAAGATACCGGGGCATCAGCTGATTTTTCTGAGGTTATTGATGAATTTACTGCCTTGTCTGATGCTATGCCCAACAAGGATGTGATGAAGAAAATCATCATGAGATATATTGAAACTGCTATCGCTCAGGTAAAATCAGGCAACGTAAAAGTGACTGACAAAACTTTGCGTGCCGGCGGTATCAGCCAAGAGCTGACTGCAGTTACTCTTACCGTAGATAACGACCTTTGCCGTGATATAGCAATTGCTGTTGTCAAGCAGATGCAGGACGATAAAGAGTTGCGTAATGTCATTGAGCAGTATATGAGTGATATTGAAGATACCGAGTTCGCAGATGACATGGATTTTGATGATTTCGATTATGATGAATTCCTTGATGAACTCAGTGAACTTGAGGATGAAATAGAGGACTATGATTTCATCTACAGCTATGATTGGAGAACCGGTGAGCGCGTTGAAGAGGAATATGAATATACTATTTTTGTAAACAACAAGGGAGAAGTTGTTGGTTATGAAATTGAGTACGAGTCAGAAGTAAACGGTTCTTATGATACTGATGTTAAGTTCTACAAGGTAAAGAAAGGCAACAATGTAGCTTACAAGCTTGATTCCGATTATTTGGTTGTTCTTGCCAGCGGTAAGGAATCGGGAAAGAAATTCACCGGAGATATTACTGTAGAGATCGGTGGAATTGATGTGTTTACTGTAGAGGCTACAAAGTTTGATATTGAGAGTCTTGACGAAGGAAAGCTTTCAGGAAAATTTGTAATCATTCCCGATGATTCTATATTCAGATATTCGTCCATGGCATCTGCTTATGAGGATATGATTCTTGTAGTGGATTGTGATTTAAGCATCAGAAGCGGAAAGCTTTATATTGAAATAAACGATGACGAAGAGCAGGTAGCAAACCTGAATATTACATATAATGTAAGTAAGGGGGCAAAGAATACTCTTCCCTCAGGTAAGAATGTTATTGACGGAGATGATGATGATTCGGGCGAAGAGATGTATGAATCATTGAATCTTGATTTGTTGGTAAAGGCACTTGAAAAGGCCGGAGCTCCCGATGATGTCATCGAAGATGTTGAAGATATTGAGGATTATGATGATTTCCTCGATTTTTTGGAAGATGTTTTTTATTAATTACTGATTATGCAGATTGAACATATTAAGAAGCATTACAACAAAAAAATAGTGTTAAAGGATGTTTCCTTTCAGATTGCGGAAGGAGAATGTGTGGGTATATTGGGCGGAAACGGCTGCGGTAAATCCACACTTCTCTCCATTCTTGCCGGCGTAAACAAGCCGGATGAAGGAAGCTTTATCCATAATGAGACAAACCTGCTGCGAGATCGTAAGGTCCGTAGCAGGTTTGTTGGATATGTGCCTCAGGGTAATCCTCTGTACGACGAGCTTACGGCCAAGGATAATTTGAAGTTGTGGTACAGTGCGACTTCAATGAAAAAGGAATTGGCAGAAGGCGGCGTGCTTCATATGCTGGGCATAAATGAATTTTTAAATACTCGTGTCAGCAAAATGTCCGGCGGAATGAAAAAGCGTCTTTCTATAGGGTGCGCTATGGCAGGAAAGCCCGGAATTCTTTTGCTGGATGAACCGTCGGCCGCTTTGGATCTGGTGTGCAAGCAACAGATATATTCATATCTGAGAACATATATGCAGGCCGGGGGAAGTGTGATTATCGTAACGCATGATATTCAGGATCTGTCTTTGTGCAACAGATATCTGTTACTTAAGGACGGTATAGTTATGCCGTATGCGATGAAGAGTGTTGAGCAACTTACGAAGGATTTAGTGTGACGAAATGCGTTTTTTATCATACTTTAAGACTCAATTGAAGAGATATGTGAAAGGGTTGCCCCTCATTTTATCCATCACTGTATTGTTGCTTGGGGCCATCGCTTTGATTGCGTATTCATATATGAAAGAGCGCTCAGAGTCGGTAGAGCAAAACAAGGCAAAAATAGGTGTGGTCGGAGATCTGGACGGCTCATATCTCGGAATAGGAATATCTGCCATCGAGAGCTTGGACGCTTCGCAGTATACTGTCAGTTTTGTAGAAATGACTGAGGATGAAGCACAGAAGGCATTATCGATAGGAGACATTGCGGTATACATTATAGTGCCGGATAATTTTGTAGATGACGTGGCTCAAGGCCGGGAAGTGACTCTTCGCATGGTAGGAAGAGGTACGCAGGGTATAGGCGGAATAATAATCACTGAGCTTGCGGATGTTATTTCGGTATATATAAACAGCTCCGAAACTGCTATCTATGCTATGCAGGATTATGCATGGGATAAAGGTAATACTGACGCTTATGGAAGTACGGCGGATCAATTTTTTATGCTCGAAGCCAATAATCTTTTTGCCAGAGATTCGGCACTGGAACCGATACTTGTCGGAGTCGGTAACGGAAGCTCTATGATTGGATATTATGCCTGCGGTATTTTCCTTCTGTTTACAATGCTGATGGGTATTGGCTTTTGCAGTATATTTGTCAGAAGAAAACAGGATGTTTCTAAGGTGCTGAACTCGCAGGGGGTACATGCCTGGAAACAGGTTGCGGCGGAGTACTTGTGCTATTTGTTGGCTACACTTGCAATTGTTACATTGATCGTCGGTGCAATTTCGATTGCGGCAAATGTTTTGGATGTAAAATTGACGCTATGGGCAAAAGCTCCGCGTGAAATCAGATGGCTGAGTACCGCACAAATAATCTGGCAGATTTATCTTAAGTGGTTGCCTGCGGTGGCGATGGTTTCTGCGCTTCAGTTTATGGTTTATGAGCTTACTGACGGAATAGTGTCCTCGGTTTTGGGACAGTTTTTGACTGCAATTGCTTTAGGGTATGTATGCGGATTATTCTATCCAATCAGTTTTTTCCCTAATGTACTTCAGAAAATTGCGGGAGTGCTGCCTGTAAAGATTGCTATGGATTATTGCCAGAGTACCATGCGCTGGGATACGGATATATTAAGACTTGTTGCCGTAATTGTTTATGCGGCACTATTTTTGGCTTTGGCGATACTCGCCCGGAGAATAAAGCTCAAAAGATGAATATAAGAAAGTGGTTTGTTTTACAAATTTTATATTTTAAGCGTCTGTTTCTGAAAAAGAGCTTTGTGGTACTGCTGTGTCTTGTACCTCTTATGGTTTTGGGACTGCGAATTGTTGCTTCGGAAGATAATGGAATTGTGACAATTCTTCTGTGCACAGAGAATGACAGAGACAAGCTTTCCGAAGAGATTGTGGACGGCCTTTTGTCGGATGACAGTGTGTTTGACTATAAATATTGTGAGGATGAAAGTGAAGCTTTGGCAGCACTGGAACAGGGCAAGGCGGATGCGGTTTGGATTTTTCCGAGTGATATAGACAAGCGCATTAAGAAATATGCTTCGGGAGACACGGGAGTTAATCTTGTGGAGGTGTATGAGGTTGAAGATACTACTTCATTGAAGCTTTCGCGAGAGGCTTTGATGGCTGCGATGTATGACTACATAACTTATGAAGAGTATGCAGGATATGTAGTGAATGCGGTCCCCGAAGGTACTGAAATCGATGAGGAAGAACTGAGAGCATATTACGAACGATTTAGGCAGGACAGCAGTCTGTTTGAATACTATAATATGGACGGAACGGAATGGAGCGATCAGGGTGGATTGCTTACAGCACCGGTCAGAGGAATGCTATCATTGCTGATACTGCTTGCGGGAATAGCCGGAGTAATGTATTTTAGACAGGATAAGGAAGCGGGAGTATATGAATATCTGCCGCAATCCGAGGAATGGGTGTACAGTTTGTCCGGACAGCTGATAGCTATGCTCTTGTTGGGGACTGTATCACTGATTTCGTTGTATTTTTCGGGAAATGCAATTTCACTTCCGAAAGAGCTCCTGCTTATGGCGGAATATATCGTGGCATGTGCGCTGTTTTGTTCACTTCTGGACAGAATATTCGGAAGTCTGCTATTGATGGGAATAGTGACTCCGTTTATCGTACTGATTACGTTCGTTATGTGCCCGGTGTTCTTTTCGTTGGGCGGATTCTTGCCGGTAAAATGTATGCTTCCGACTTTTTATTATTTGTACGGAATACATGATATTAATTGGATTGCCTATGGCGGTATTTATATAGCGGTCGCCGTTGTTCTTAACGTCGCGGCTGAATTAATCTTCAATAAAGGAATTAGGAAAAATGGCTAAACAGTATGCTGTAAGATGCATATACGACAGTATTGCTAATGATAAAAAGGAAGTGACTTTGTCAGAGAGGGTTCCGGGATCAAAGAGTATTACCAACAGAGCCCTTTTGCTGGCTACGCTTGCAAAGGGGGATACTACTCTTGAGGGAGTTCTTTTGTCCGATGATTCCAGACATTTCCTTGAGTGCGTAAAAGATCTTGGTGTGGATATTGATATCAACGGTCGTGCTCACAGAGTGAATATTAAGGGTTGCAACGGCAAAATTCCCAAGAAAAAAGCTTCGGTTTA
Source organism: Lachnospiraceae bacterium (assembly GCA_024403435.1). Taxonomy (GTDB): domain Bacteria; phylum Bacillota; class Clostridia; order Lachnospirales; family Lachnospiraceae; genus AC2028. The sequence goes on along the minus strand of JAKSRV010000069.1, from coordinate 6,113 downwards.
TGTCGGTAGCGCCGGTACTGCGGCTCGTTTCCTGGCAGCAACACTCGGTGTGTCAAAGGGTGAGTACGAGATGGATGCGTCTGCACAGATGAGAAAAAGACCTATGGCACCGCTTCTCAAATCGCTTTCGGATTTGGGGTGCAAAGTGAAATATCCTGAGGATGGTAATGAAGGACATTTCCCGTTTACACTTGAGGCTTCGGGTTTTGGAAGCGACAGTATTACCATCAATATTGATAAGAGCTCGCAATTTTTAAGTGCTCTTTTGATAGCGGCAGTACTTTCACCGAATGATTTTACGGTAAACGTCGAAGGCAGCCACGGAATGGCATACATTGATATGACAATTCGAATGATGGAGCAGTTTGGTGTAATCGCCGAGAAGGCCGGTTCGGGAAAATTTGTGGTACGTGCCGGACAGAAGTACACCGGCAAGAAATATGTGGTGGAGCCGGATGCATCGGCAGCAGCATATTTTTATGCTATGAGTCCGTTGTTGGGACTGACCGTTCAGGTTCCTACGCTTCACTTCGATTCACTGCAGGGTGATGTCAACTTTATTAAGATTTTGGAGAAAACCGGTTGCAAGGCGGTTGATGCTGAGGGTGGTATTATTTTGTATCCGCCTAAGAACGGTAAGATAAAAGGTATTGAGGTAGATATGTCTGCCTGCTCGGACCAAGCAATTACATTGGCTGCCATTGCACCTTTTGCCGAGTCGCCCGTGACAATTACCGGTATCGGGCATATCAGATTGCAGGAAAGCGACAGACTGAGTGCCATTGCAACAGAACTCAAAAAAATGAAAATCAAGGTTGAAGAAGGCAAGGATTATATAAAGATTTATCCCGGAATGCCGCAGCCTTCGGTAGTTGATACTTATGAAGATCACAGAATGGCAATGGGATTTTCACTTATAGGTCTCAGAGCCGAAGGTATAGTGATTGATAATCCCAATTGCTGTAAGAAGACCTTCGAGAGATATTTTGACAAGCTTGATGGGGTAATTACAAAGCTTGTACAGGAATAATAGTGAAAAAATTTAACATTTTGACATATTTTGAAGACATTTATCTGCATTATTTTTGTTGAAAAGGTTTTCAATTAGAGATAGAATTATTTAGTTATTTGTGATAAATTTAGCAATAAGTGAGTTAAAATAAGCAATTAAAACTAATTAATTCATGCTAAAAAAGTATGCGGAGATTAAATTTGGGTCAATGCCCTGACAACTGTGGAGGATATTATGGCTGACAAGATTAAAACAATAGCAGTGTTGACCAGTGGTGGTGATGCACCCGGAATGAACGCAGCAATTCGTGCGGTTGTACGTACCGGACTTGCTCGAGGTCTCAAGGTTAAGGGAATTAAGAAGGGTTATGCAGGTCTCCTTAACGAAGAGATTATTGATATGCAGGCTAAGGATGTTTCTGATATTATTCAGCGTGGCGGTACCATTCTCGGAACAGCTCGCTGTCTTGAATTTAAGCAGCCTGAGGTACAGGCTCGCGGAGCTGAAATTTGCCGCAAGCACGGTATTGACGGTATTGTAGTTATCGGTGGTGACGGATCTTACCGCGGAGCACAGGCTCTTTCAAGAAACGGTATCAATACCATCGGACTTCCCGGAACAATTGACCTTGATATTTCTTGCACCGATTATACTATCGGATTTGATACTGCAGTTAATACTGCTATGGACGCTATTGATAAGGTTAAGGATACTTCATCTTCTCATGAGAGATGTTCAATCATCGAGGTTATGGGACGTGGAGCAGGATACATTGCCCTTTGGTGCGGTATTGCCAACGGTGCAGAGGATATTCTTATTCCCGAGAAGTATGACTTCAACGAGCAGAATATTATCAACAATATCATTGATAACCGTAAGAAGGGCAAGACCCATCATATCATTATCAATGCAGAAGGCGTAGGACACTCACAGTCTATGGCTAAGCGTATCGAGGCAGCTACCGGTATCGAGACCAGAGCAACAATTCTCGGTTACATGCAGCGTGGTGGTAACCCTACCGCAACAGATCGTTATTATGCATCAATTATGGGTGCAAAGGCTGTTGATATTCTTATTGAAGGCAAGACCAATCGCGTTGTAGGACATCAGCGCGGTGAGTTCGTTGATATCGATATCGAGGAAGCACTCAATATGGATAAGAGCATTGACGATTATGAGTTTGAGGTTTCTAAGCTCCTCAGTGTATAGTCAGTCATCAAAAACAGTATTTTATAAGGCAAAGTTACTTATATTGGTAACTTTGCCTTTTTTATTGCGAACGGGAACTCGAAGCGTTATGAAGAATGAGCAGAATGCATATGTTTGTACGTGAAATTTAGATAAAAAGAATATGCCAAGTTATGTGCGTTATTTTGATATATATGATATAATAATTCGTGCGTAAATAAATGGAATGCGAGAGCGGCAATTTGATATGGAAAAGCTTGGCGCAGGAAATAAGAAAATAAAGCAAATTCAAAGCTGGCAACGTTCGGCAAAGGACCGACGCGAGGCCGGCATATTCATCGTTGAGGGAACCAAAATGTATAAAGAGGCTCCTTCGGAATGGATAAAGGAAGTGTATTTTACACAAAAGGTTCTTGCCGAGCTCGGTGAACCGGGAAATGTTCCGTGCTATCTGGTAGAGGATTCTGTATTCGAAAAGATATCGGATACACAGACTCCTCAGGGAGTGCTGACAGTGCTTCGCAGACCGGAATATGACATTGACAAAATAATAACCGGCAACACAGGAGACGAAGCACAGTTGCTTCTCTTGTTGGAAAACATACAGGACCCCGGTAATTTAGGTACTATTTTAAGAGTCGGAGAGGCAGCGGGAGTCACCGGAATTATTATGACGAAGGGGACGGTAGATATATTTAATCCCAAGGTCGTGAGATCGACTATGGGATCGATATACAGGATGCCATTTGCGTTTACAGAAGATGTTTGTGAAACAATCAATCGTATGAAAAAGGCCGGAGTTACCACCTATGCAGCTCATTTGCATGGTTCAGAGGTATATACGGAATACGATTACTCAAAACCGACTGTCTTTATGATCGGCAATGAGGGTAACGGACTTACAGATGCGGCTACAGAAATGGCTGATAAACGTCTGCTTATACCGATGGAGGGCAGTGTTGAATCGCTGAATGCCGGAATAGCTACAGCAGTTTTGATATACGAAGCGCACAGACAACGCGCTTAAATATACCGTGAATACGGAATCAGACAACAGGAGTAATGACACAATGAAGGTAGGATTTATCGGCCTGGGCAATATGGCAAAAGCCATTATCGGTGGCATTTTGCGAGATGAAATTGTCGCTGCCAAGGACATTATCGGTACAGCCAAGACAGCTGAGACCAACGACAGAGTTCAGAAGGAATATGGCATAACCATTATGTCGAACAATTCGGCTGTTGCAAAAGAGAGTGATGTACTTTTCCTTGCAGTGAAGCCTATTTTCTTTCCCGAAGTAATGGCAGAAATCAAGGATAGTATCAAAGATACAACATTGGTTATCAGCGTTGCGGCAGGAAAGACAATTGAGTTTATAGAAGCGGGGCTCGGTAATCCAAAATTGAAGATAGTTCGATGCATGCCCAATACACCTGCGTTGGTTGGAGAGGGTTGCACAGGAGTGAGTATAAACTCTAATGTCGACGACAAGGATACCGAACTGGCGATGAATATTCTTTCATCATTCGGAAAGGCATACATTGTTCCGGAGAGACTAATGGATGTGGTTGGAGCTGTGAGCGGAAGTTCTCCCGCATTTGTGTTTATGTTTATTGAAGCTATGGCGGATGGAGCTGTTGCAGGCGGAATGCCCAGAAAGCAAGCGTATGAATTTGCGGCACAGGCAGTTCTCGGAAGTGCCAAGCTGGTGCTTGATACAGCTAAGCATCCCGGAGAACTCAAAGATATGGTATGCTCACCCGGCGGCACAACCATCGAAGGAGTTAAGGTCCTCGAGGAATGTGGACTTCGCGGCGCAGTGATGGATGCGATGGAAGCTGTTTTGGAAAAAACCAAGAAGTTGTGATAGGAGGGCAAAAGTGTTTAATAAAAAGAATGAATTTCCAAGCCCTACTAAGGGTGGATTTACAAAAGAAACAAAAAACACCTTTTCACACATGGATATGATCAGTAACGATTGGGATTTCGATAACGACCCGAATGAGGTTGAAGAAATCGATCCTATGTATCTGTATGATGCAATAAAGCCCAAGACGACATCATATTATAGCGAGGGTATTAACAGAGACGGTGACTACTTGGCTGAACTGGCAAGAGGAGATGAGTTCAAACAGAGGACTTTGACGGAAGCGGACTATGCCAGCATTTCAAGTGTGCACCGAGAATCATTTCTTAGAAATGTTCAGGATATGCCACGAGATACTTCCGGCAGAATCGGTGCAAATATTACTCCGGGTTTCGATGCAAGCAGACTGAACAGTTATTACGATGACGGATATGGCGGATCCATTCATGAGCCGGAACGCAAAACAGTGCCGTTGTTTACACGTGATAATTTTTCTGATGGGACAGAAAATATAACAAGTAGCTTTGACTCGGATAATTACGGTAACGGTAATTATAACTATTCGCCGTACGGTGTACAGAGGACGGAACCGTTGATAAGCGCTGAACATAGTTCAGAGGTAAAGAAACTCAGTTCTATAAGCTACGACTATAATTCGTATATTGACGATAGCAACAGCGGTGCTTTCGGTAATAATAACAATTCCGATGACTACAATGGGGGTGGTATCGGAGGCGGAAATTTTAATAATGGGAATTTTGGAGGAGACAACTTGAGAGGCGGTAATTTTGGCGGCGGCAACTTTGATGATTTTGATAATGTAGGAGGAGGAAATTTCGGATCTGCAAGCTTTGGTACCTCGAATTTTGGTGCGGCAAGCTTCAGCGGAAGTAATACCTCTGCTTCAAACAGAAGCTTTGTTGATTTTAGCGATCTGGCTGTTAATACTCATAGCAGTGTAAGTAATAATGATGAGTTTGGCGGTGGTAATTTCGATGATGGACTCGGAAGAGCAGCCGGATTTGGTGCAAGCAACTTTGGCGGAAGCAATACAGAGTACGGCGGATTTGCCGATAATAACGTCGGCTTTGAAGATTTGATGAATGAAAATCTTAATTCTGTAGGAGTAAATACGACAGGTGCCGGTGGATTTGGTTCGGGCAGTTTTGTTGGATCAAATAAACAGGCATCGCACACAACAGGAGATTACGATCTGGCAAGTGCATTTGAGGAAGTGACTCCCAGAAGAAAGCCGGCCAACAATTATAATAACGATAATATTGGAAACTTTGATACTGATAACTTTGAAGGCTTTGGCGGCGGTAATTTCGGAAGCAATAAGTTTGCCGGAAGCAATAGTGCCAGCAGCGGATATGAAAATGGAAACGGTGGATTCAATCAGAGTTTCGATGAGGGCAGATATTCGCAGTACAATACTGCAGCTCAAAAGGAGAAGGCTGCAAACCTTGTTGCAAAAACCGAGAACTATGATTCGGTAGTAAGCCTCTCTAAAATGAGAAGTAAGGATGTTGAGACAACTTCCGATACCGCTTCTGCATACGGAAACAATGACTATAATTCAATGTATGGTGCAGGACCTATTAACAAAACAGGTAATTCTTCCGCAACTGCTACGGCACCGAGTGCAAAGGCAGATCCTGTTAAGGAAGAGCCTAAACCTTCAGCTAAAAAGTATCCTGAGATGAAGTTTAGCTTCAAAAAGGAAGAGCCTAAGGAAGAAGAAGTTAAGCAGGAGACTCCTAATGTAAAGAAGGCAGAGCCTGCAAAGGATCCTAAGCCGGCAGCATCTTCATACAAGCCCGGCGGAATTTTCAGCCTTGATTTTGGTGAGGAAGAAGATAAGTTTGCTCACTTAAGACTTCACAAGTTTGGTGAGACTGCCAAGAAAGAGGAGCCTGAAACAGTTACAGAGCCTGCGGTTGAGCCTGTAGAAGAAGTGGTTGCAGAGCCTGTGGCAGAAACTGTAGAGGAAGTAATCGCAGAGCCTGTAGCTGAGGCAGTGGAAGAAGTAATCGCAGAGCCTG
>JAKSRV010000068.1 GCA_024403435.1 Lachnospiraceae bacterium | reverse complement strand
TATCTGTGACCTAAGTTTTCATTTATCATTCTGAAATTGTTAAGGATAAAGTAAACTACATGACCGCCCTGTTTTCCTGATGCTTTCCATGCAAGAAATTCCTCAAATGCACGACGATTCATCAATCCGGTAACCATATCCGTATAGCTCTCGCGCTCACTCTTCGCAAGCTGTCTGGCAATCAGATACAATGCAAAAAATGATGTTATTGCATTGAATATACCCGGCAATATTCCCAATGTATGAGCCACAATTCCGTTGATACCGCCCGAAATTACCTGAATAGCAAATACCACAGCTGAATGAATCATTCCAACCTTATGGTCAATCAGCACCGAAAAAATACAAACCAAAAAGATTCCGGACTGAATAATACCGCACAAAGTTTCAGTTCTGATAATCGAATTTCCCAGAGGCAATTCAAATCTCGTACGATTGATTACCATAGTTAGAAAAATAAATGCAGCTGACAATATAAACAATAAGATTAGCTTTATTTTTTCAGATTGTTTGTTTATCTTATGCAAGCCCATTCTCCTTATCTGAAAATGCCTGTCTCAATTCTTATATAAAGTCTTGTATAAAACGCCCAGCGCATTTTTATAACAATACTCAAAGTTAGTAGTATATATTCTATACTATCAAGAAAACGTTTTAAATAAGCATAAATCCAAATTATTTTCGCCTTTTTTTGTGTATTATTCATATTTAAAAAAAGGACTGCAAGGCTTGCAACAAGTGCATTTCATATCCTTACATCCTTTTTAGTTTTTTAGTCAGCATTTAATATAAGTTTTCGTTAAAAGTTCAACAAACGGACTGCATTTTTACCTAATATTTTATCTGCCTCTTCATTTGTCAGTCCACTCTTTCTGATAGACTCAATACTCTGAAGCTGGTCGGTCCATGGGCTGTCGGTACCAAACAGTACCCTGTCGGCTCCTATATTTCTTACCATCTTTACAAATCTCTCAGGCTTCAGCGCCGCAATCCCTGTATCAAAAAAATATTCACCGTCATTCATCGGCAATACAAAAGCAGTGTCGATCCATACATTCGGGCATTCACCGATTACTGTTTCGGCCTCATCCCAATACTTCCAGGAACCCATATGCGCCAATATAAGTTTTTCCGGCTGTACTTCCTTTACTACCGATATCAGTCGAGGTGCCGAAGCATACTTCGCATCCGGCATACTGATATCATAGCCCGCATGTACCATGGTAATCAGTCCAAGTTCGCTCGCCTTATCGACTATTCGCTTGTACCTGATATCGTCAAAATCAGTACGCTGAAATACCGGATGTAACTTTATCCCTCTCACACCGGCATCTCTCAACTGCTTCAAGTGTACAGCGTAATCCTCATCCTCAGGATGCATTCCGCCAAAACTTATCAGCCTACCCTTGGTATCAGCCTCGACGCTTTTGGCCGCGCGGTTAATGTCCTCTGTCTGTTGCACCTTGGTCACAACCGGCATCAGTATACTCACATCCACTCCGGAACGGTCCATAGACTCAATCAGTCCCTCATTGGTTCCGTCCGTAAACGGAGTAAGCCCCTCATTACTTCCGAGAACCTCAAGAGCCTTCTTTGCTATGCTCTTCGGAAATGTATGTGTATGAAAATCAATAATCATTCCGTTCTCCGATATTGATCAATATTTATTGTTCAATACTTATTGCTCAATACTTATTTTTCAATACTTATTACTTAATACAAATTCTTTTTCTCACAGCGTATTGTCTCACCCAGACTGAATGAGTAAAGTATCCTCTCAGCCACCTGCTTACCCGTCAGCTTTTCAATAGCCTCTTGATAATAATCCATCTGAGTGCTGTATCTGGTCACCAGTTCTTCACCCGATTTTACACTGTCCGTCTTATAATCGAGCAGTATCATTTTACCGTTTTCCTCGAAGAAGACGTCGATGATACCCTGAATGATTACCTTCTCACTCTCGGGGTAATCAGCATTCAAAAGCTTTGCACTCACGCTGAGCACGAAGGGCTGCTCTCTTTTAAGCTTACCGCAGGAATTGCTCTGCCACAGTCTGAAACATATCTCGCTGCGCATAAAATCCACCAGCTTACCTATCCGTGCAAGCTCACTCCAGTTCTCAACAACTCTGTGTTCATCTACCATTAGAGCCAGGAATTCTTCAAGACGTGACCGTACTGCTGCCGCATCGGCTTTACTGCAAAATTCTGCGTAATTCGAAGGTCTTCCTCCGCACACATAGCCAAGCACAAAATCGTAATCCATTATCTCCATGATTCGATGATAGCAGTCACCGACATCGGTACCGCTCGGTTTCTTTTCGGCACGTCTGAACTCAGGCTCATACACTGCCTTCTCTCGCGCATGGAATATCTCAGCCGCATTTTCATCCTCACCAAGCATAGCCGCCATCTTGAGTTCCGATACTGTAGTCTTGGTATTTAACTTTTCCAGATACTTATACGGATACTCATATGCGAATCTGTCACGTATCTGTGCGACAGCTGCTGCATCGGCTCTGCTTCCCGATCTGTTCAATTCCGCTCTGCGGGTATCAAGTACGGTCTGCTCTTCGATATCACCGAAGGCCAAATCGTCGGAAATAAATACACTGGTATTGATTCTGCAATTAGCCACTACAGGCAGTATGTAATCCAAAGGACATCCTGTTCCGATAAACTCACTGTAGCTTAAGCAATCCTCGGGATTGGACAAACGCTTCTCAAGTACCTCCTCAGCCTTGTTTACGGAACCAATCATAATAAGTTTCTCTTTTGCTCTGGTCATAGCTACATAGAGAAGTCTCATCTCCTCGGCACGACTGTCCTCACGCATCTTTTTTGCAATCAGATTGTTTCTGAGTGTCTTGGTCTTTACACGTGTAGCCAGGTCCACATATCTGCATCCGATGCCGAGTTCATTGTCATGATTGAGGTTGGCACTCTGGTCTTTATCCATAAATTTGTGGCCCATTCCCGCTATAATAGTCACGGGGAACTCCAGTCCTTTGCTCTTATGTACAGACATAAAACGCACCACATCCGCGTTCTCTCCGAGTACATCAGCCTCGCCCGAATTATCTTCGGTGTACTTATCAAGCAAATCAATATATCTTACAAAATGATGCAGACCAAAATAACTGGTCTTCTCAAAATCAGATGCGTATGATAAAAGCTTCTCTACATTGGCACGTCTCTTTTTACCGCCGGGCAATGCCATTACATAATCTAAATAAGAATAGTCGTCAAAGATTCTCTGAAGCAGCTCACGTATAGTCATATACATCGACATTTTTCTGTATCTGTCCAGGCTTTCAATAAATTCGGGAGCAGCTGACTTAACCGCATCATACAGCGATCCCTCGGGATTGCCTGCGCGCATTGTAGCTATCTCTTCACTGCTAAAGCCACCGAATATTGAATGAAGCGCACCAAACAGAGGTATATCTCTCAACGGATTGTCGATGCTTCTGATCAGTTGCAATACCTGCTGTACCTCCGGCACGGAAAAATATCCCTTACCCTGTCCGATTGATACAGGAATCCCCTTCATTTCAAATACCTTGCTGATGGTATCTGCCATTCCGCTCGGACTTCTGTGAAGCACAACAATATCACTATACTTTAACGGTCTGAGGCTCTTAACTTCCTCACCATTCACTTTTTTTACCTGTGTAACCTTCATGGTTGCCATGAGTTCTGCTATTTTGTCGGCTATTACCAGAGCCTCACTGTCACTCTTGGTAACGGTTCCGTCCATATTCTCGGAAAGCTGCTCGTTCAGCTTGGAATCTATCAAAATCAGTTCAGTCTCATAGTTGTAATTGGCCTCTGCATCTGCAGCCGGATAGACCGCGCCCACATTCAGTCTGGCACTCTCATCATACTCAACCTTGCCGGTCTCTCTGTGCATTATTCTGTCAAACACATCATTGACCGAATCCAGCACCTCAGCCCTGCTTCTGAAGTTTTTGGAAAGGTCTATTCTGACGCAGCCTTCCTCCGTAGGATATCTGTCATATTTATCCAGGAATAAATCCGGTCTCGCCTGCCTGAAGCCGTATATACTTTGCTTAACATCACCAACCATAAAGCGATCGTAATCGCCCTGCTCCTTGCGCGCGATTGCATCGAGAATAATATCCTGAATAAGGTTACTGTCCTGATACTCATCCACCATTATTTCCTTGAAATGATTTCTGTATTCCAGTGCGGCAGGTGTAGGTTCGCCGTCCTCCGTGGTCAGAATTTCAAGTGCATAGTGCTCCATATCTCCGAAGTCAACAACCTTCTTGTCACGCTTCATCTCCTGCAGTCTGCTGCGAAATTCCATTGTCAGCTTTACCAGTGTTCTCACGGGGTCTGCGCACGCATCACACTGCATCGCAAGTACTTCTATCGACGGAGAGAAAAATCCGTCGTACATCGCCTCTATTTGCTTCACATTATCGGTGCGAATATTCTTAACAGCTTCTCTCTTGTCGGCATTGACTGATGCATCACGTTTACCGTCAAGCCTGCCCTTGCTGCTTATAAACCGCTCAATAAGCTCACCGATTTCTGCGATTGATTCGGCCTCGCTGATTTTAACAGCCTGCTCATACTCATTCTCTATCAGTTCGCCATACATATACGGACCGTCAGGCTCATGAATGACTTTCACAGCCTCTTCATATGACTTGACAATACCTTCAATACTGCCGCGAACAAATCTGACCATGAAATCTCCGAGCGGAGAATCCTTTAACTTCGCCATAGTATCTACATGATCGTCCATTCTTTCCTCGAGAAAACGCATAGGACGTGCGAAACTCTCAGAGTATGACTGAAGTTCCAGAATATATTTTTCAATCTGCTCATCTCCGGTGCTGTCGGAAGTAAAAAAGTCTACCGCTGCCAGAAATTCCGGAGTAGCTTCTTTGTATTTTTCCTCAAGCATCTCAGTGATGACATCCTGTCTCATCAGGCGCATTTCCCCCTCATCCATTACTCTGAAATCAGGGTCGAGATCGATATCCTGAAAATGATTGCGCAACACATTCTGACAGAATGAATCGATGGTGGTAATCATCGCTCTGTGAACCAACGCGTACTGTTTCTGAAGGTGCGCGGAACCGGGATTAAGCTCCAGTTCCTCACCGATTCTTTTGAGTATGCGCTCACGCATCTCTGCGGCAGCTGCCTTGGTAAAGGTAACCACCAGCAGTTCATCAATATCAATATTATTTTCAGGCACGCATACCAGCTGCACTATTCGCTCTACAAGTACTGCGGTCTTGCCGCTGCCCGCAGCGGCGCTGACCAATACGTTGGTATGTCTTGCATCTATTACCTTTTGTTGATCTGTAGTAAAACTAATTGCCACTGAGTTTCTCCCTCATCAATTGCAGTATTTCTTCATTCTTGGCATTAATCGGAACCCGTTCTTCATAGCCCGGTATTTTACGATCAAATCCACAGGATTTTCTGTAGTCACAATAGGTACATGACTTGCCTTGGAGAGGCTGTATCTGTATATTGCCGTCGAGGATATCTCCTGCCCTGTCCTTGGCAACCTCGTTCGCATAATCTATAACTGTACCTATATCTTCTATCGGAAGTACTCCCGATCTGGAATCATAAGTTGAATCCTTGGTCGTCTTTACAGGAATAACATCCGAGTCCACCTTGGGATTGGCCAAATCGGCATCACACATAGTAACTATTTCACTGTCATCAGCCACTATTCCCTTCATTCTCAGCTGCTTGAATCTACGATTCTCACGCTCCTCGTCGGTCTCATCTTTCGCATAATCCAGCAACGGATTATCTACATGATAATAAAGCATAGCAGCCGGGATTGCCTTTTCACGTTCAGCTATATTTCCGGCATAAAGAGCCAGCTGGAGCTGCTGTCCGTCATAAACCTGCTTGAGGTCTATATTCTTATTACCCGATTTGTAATCTACGATGCGAATATAAGCTCCGTTTTCACCGACAGCCTTATCTACTCTGTCTATCTTGCCTCTCAGACGCAGACGACGCTTTCTGCCGTTTGCCGCAGACTTGATATCGTAGGTATGTCTGAACGGTACCTCATAACCTATAGGTTCAAAGTTACCTTTACTGAACTGATGCTTAAGAGTAAGCACTGTACACAGAAGCATCTCTTCAATTTTACCGATAGAGTATCTGCTGCGCTCGTTGTCCTGGAATACAGCATCTCCGTATATATCAGTAACATTGAGCGTCAGCTCATGAATACGCCTGCGAGCCTCTGCCTCTGTGAGCATATTCCAGCCGATTTTGTCATCCTTCAGTCCCTTGCTGAATTTCTCCAGCACCTCATGATATACATTTCCTTTTTCAAGAGAACCGATAGTGAATTCATACGGAGCCTTAAGCTTCAGTCCATATTGCAGGAAAAATCTGTAAGGACATTGACCGAAGGTCTCAAGCTGACTCACGCTGCTGAGAAGCTCGGCAGTATCTCCGGATACAGATGCACTTTTTGCTGTCCCGGAATCATCTCCTGATGCTGATATATCATCGGTCGTATCATCGCCAGCATCCGCAGCATCAGACTTATCTTTAGCGCAGTAAAGCTGCTCTGCTATCAGCTCGTCTATCTTCTCCGGTCGGTATCTGATAAATGCAGCATCTGCAAGCTTGTCTCTTATTTCAAGTGCATTCGCATTACTGTAGGCCTCATACAGAGTAAATACTTCTCTGTCTTCATCACCGGCGCCAACTTCTACGAAACGTCTTAGTCCGTCGCTCAAATATCTGATACCCTGCTTTGCAGAGACAATCTGCTCACTGACTGCTCTTTCCTCCGGAATATCAACCTTTATTCCGGGGAACATTTTTTTCAGCAAATCACAAATATATGAATGTCTGAGACTCTTACCTGAAGGATCAAGGCATGCCCAAGAAAGATTAAGCAATCTCACAGGCTTGGTCATATTCATATACAGATACATTCTCTGGGTATACATAGCCTCTCTGGGTGTGGGAGCAAGCTCAAAATCGGTATCGCGCAGATTCTCTCTGTCGATATCCGAAAGGATGCCTCCCTTGTCTGTATTACGAGGGATATTGCCATCGTTTACCCCGAGAAAATACATTGCTTCCACGGTAGGGATTCTTGATCTCTCGATATCTCCTACCATAACCTTATCCACAGTCTGAGGTATTGTTCCTACTCTGATTTCTCCGAAACCTGCATCCAGAATGTCATAGAATTCTTTCAGAGCCAGTTCATCATCACCCATTAATGTAATCACCTGCTCAAGAAGCTCGATTACTTTTCTATAAATCTGCGAATACTCTCTCTGCCTTACCGCATCCTCTGCTTTTTCAAACTCATCCGCATATTTATTTAGCTGACCGGCCGCATCCAATGAAAGGAGAAAATCATACAGCTTGTTGACATATCCGGCCGCAGTGTCCTTGGATTTGAGTCCCATCTCTTCGAGTCTGTTCATCAAAGACTCTCTGGTGGCTTCCACTGCTGCCAGTGCAGCCTCATCCTCGGGACTCATATCATCGGATTTTTTCGCAAACTTCATGCTCCATTTTTTATGACCTCTGATACCCGTCTTCTTGATATACAATTCCAGACGGTCCACCTCTTCGGGCTCAAAACCTGCCAATCCGCTTCTAAGATATCTGATTATGGAGTCTGCAGAAAAATTCTCTATATAAATACTCAGGCAGCTTCTGATTGCTTCAACCAAAGGATTGAGTCTGATGCCGCTGGTTCTGTCCAGGAAATAAGGAATACCGAGACAACGAAATTCTCTTTCAACATATGGCGCATAGGTCTCGGGGTCTCCGGTCACCAATACAATATTTCTGTATTGCATACCGGGGGTGTCCTTGATCAGATTGCAGATACTTAATCCCACCTGATGAACCTCTTCTGCCACTGTACTCATCTGAGACATTGTCAGTCCGGGGTATATACCATCATCCGACTTATACACCTTACTTCCGGTTCTGAACAGATTTTGCTCGATATGTCTGATGACAGGCACTCTTGCATCAAAATCACAATACTGTGATTCGCCAATCTCTACTCCTCTCGATTTTGCTCTCTCACACAGATTACGATATGTCTTGCCACTCAAATAAAACAGATTCTGCTTATCTGTCGTTTCTTCTATAGCAGTTTCTTCACCAAGCACAAGCGATACTATAGTCTCATCCGCGATGGCCATAATATCCTCAACCACATTGGCCTGAATAGGTGTAAATCCCGTAAATCCGTCGAATACTATTACACTTCCCGGAAGCAAGGCAGACTTAGGCAGAGCATCTCTCAAAATATCTAATTTTTCCTCTCGGGTGATAAAATTGCCTGCAGTATATTCCTGAAAGCTTCTGTAGATTTCCTGCAGATCCTTCAGCTTGGTGCAAAGTGCTTTTTTGTCACTGTTGGCCTCGATGATTCTGTCGATATCGGTCGGAGAAATACCGTACTGCATAAACTCGGAAAGTACGCTTTTTATCTCATGAATATATCCTTGTCTGCGCAGTCTGCTGCCAAGCAGTGGAAGCTTGTCTTCTATCCTTCCGGCTACGCGCTGAAGAACCAGGCATTTTCCGGTATCATCTAGTACGGGAACTTCCTTCCATCCAACCTCTGCCATGATTCTGTGATGAAGTCTGCCAAAACTGAGCACATCAATATTCATTATGCCGCCTGCCGGCACACCATCCACCTCACAATTGGATATATCCCACTGTGTCTGCATGGTAAACTGATCCGGCACAACAATTAAAAAATTAGTATTCGGATTGGCTGCCGCACGTTCCAGCAATTCTTTATATATGCTTTTTGTTTTTCCCGAACCTGACGGTCCGAAGATAAATCGTAATTTACTCATAAATTCCCCGCATTCAGTTCCTTGCCATATACCGTCCCGATGAAACCAATCGGTATAAAACGCTACACTGATATAATATCACATCTGCCATTATCTTGCCGTTATCTTCAATTTATCATTTTGAGATTTTGGCTTAATCTTAATTGCATCTTGGCTTGAATGTAACTCATTTTCAGATTATTATATTTAATATATAATGCGCTTATTTGAGAGAGATATACGTATCTCAATAATCGTTGATACCGGAGGACAATATATGAAGGAACAGCTCTACACCATCCCGCTCAATGATGCGGTTAACGCAAATGATGAATGCCCCTTCTGCTACATTGAACGAAATGTTGAGCAGGACTTACTTGATTATGTGCTCGGCTCAGGCTCCTCATACATGGAAGCCGATATGCGTGCAATCACCGATGAAGCAGGTTTTTGCCGCGACCATTTTAAGAAAATGTTTACCTATGGCAATACCCTCGGAAACGGTTGGATTCTCAAGACTCACTATATGAGAATGCGCTCTGAGCTCAGCAAGGAAGTAAAATCATTCCGCCCCGGTAAGGTGTCCTTCATGGACAAATTAAAGAAAGCCGAAAGCACCAACTCACTCGTAAATTGGGCACGCGAAAAGACCGAGAGCTGCTATATCTGCGGTCAGTTCAAGAAGACCTACAAGAGATATCTCGAGACATTTTTCTATCTCTGGGAAAATGATTCCGAGTTTGTGGAAAAGATAAAAAAGAGCAAGGGCTTCTGCATCCCTCACTTTGGTGATCTCGCCGAGACTGCCGACAACAAGCTGTCAGGTAACAAACAGGAAGAATTCTACAATATCGTATGTCAGCTGATGGTAGACAATTTCGACCGTCTCCAGGAGGATGTATCATGGCTTGTAGAAAAATTTGATTATACAAACGAAAATGCCGATTGGAAAAATTCCAAGGATGCGGTCCAGCGCGGTATGCAAAAGCTCAAGGGCGGCTATCCCGCAGACCAGCCGTATCGCTCAAGCAAGTAAAAACTTGGACAAATTGGGTAGTTTTTGTTCACTCGTTTATATACTTTTTACTTTTATTTTCTGACAACTTATATTAAAATATGTTTAGTATCACTTTTTTCGAAAGGAGTATTACTATGAAAAAATTCGCTAAAGTTCTCATTGCTACCGCTGTTATCGGCGCAGGTGCTGCAGCTGTTGCATATTTCTTAAGCCGCAAGAAGAAGGCTGCTATCATTATTGAAGATGAGTTTGATGATATAGATGATATCGACGATGATGATGATCGCGCTTACGTATCTCTCACTCAGCCCGAGGAAGAGAAGGAGGATACCTTCACTCCCCTTAAGGAAGCAGTAGCTGATACCGTTGAGAAGGTTGAAGAAACCGTTGAAGACTTTTTCGACGAAGAAGATGAAAACTAATTGAATTTCAAATAAAACACCCCGATGTTTCGAGGCATTCCTTTTGGAACGGTTCGATTCATCGGGGCTTTTTAATTTCAACAATCTTTTCTTTGATACTTCTTGCCTTATTCTTCACACGTTCGGAATTCGGAGCCTGAAGTATATTATTTATAAACTTTAATGAATTGTCATACTCACTAAACTTGAACGCCAGCTCTGCCAGCAGATAATCCAATGTAGCGGTATCCATACCCGCTATCGGTGAAGGTTCCTTCTCTCGTGCAGACAAAAATCCTCTGTAAGCATTCTCCAGATACTCGATTTCTCTGGCCTCCAATGCCTCCAGCTTCTCTTCGTCCTCACCAAACATATCCAGTTCCAAACGATGTCCACGGTAGAGCCATGCTGATTTTAAGCAAATCAATGCTTTCTCGCTAACCTTGGCCCTCTTTACCACGGCACACGCAAGCGCAAGCTTGTAGCGCTCTTCTGCCTGCTCGTAGCTGTATATAGGATCATCATACTCTGTCAACTGAACATGGTCACAGACATTTTCCTTAATCTGCTTGATCTGCGACGGCATTATTGTATTAAAGCTTTTGCTGAGTGCCGCATATCCACACTTTTCACACAAAACCACATCATATTTTTGAGAATCTATGCCTTGATATTTTGGTCTTAAGTCCTCATCCGCACCGACAAGCTTTGCTTTGCTGCTCTTCATGATTTTGGTAACAAACTTTTTGTCACACACAGGACATTTGAGTTCCTTATCATAGATAAGGTCACACTCATAGACTTCCGAAACAAATTTCTTCGGCGCGGCTTTGCCGGGAGTTTTTACCTTTGACGATTCTTCCTCAGCAAATATTTCACTGTTTTCCAAATTTTCCAATCCAAGAGATTTTAATCCGGTTAATATTCCTGCCATAAAGTCCCCCTAAAATATCAGCCCGCCTTTTGTGGGCGGGCCGTTATTCAACTCACAAATCACCCTCTCGCTATTTGCTTCGCAAACAGCTGTCGGACAAACCGCTCTTTTTTGACGTTCGGCGCTTCGCACCGAACTCCGCGGTGCCTTCGGCATCCTCTCGCTATTTGCTTCGCAAACAGCTGTCGGACAAGCCGCTCTTTTTTGACGTTCGGCGCTTCGCACCGAACTCCGCGGTGCCTTCGGCAT
>JAKSRV010000067.1 GCA_024403435.1 Lachnospiraceae bacterium | reverse complement strand
GGTGAGCAGTCAGAAAGCGTGAAGATGAATAGCTCGCAGCTTAACAATGCGCAGATAGACAGTTCACAATCAAGCAATGCGCAGATAGACAGTGCGATGATGATTTCGCGTACCTTCGGATGTGTGGTTGCAGCCAAGAGTGCGGATACTTATGTGGTTGATGCTTCTGAGATTTATTCCGAAGGAAATGTATTTAAAAATGACAGAGGCAACAGCGGAATGGCTACGGCCGGAAGCGGAGATGTACTGGCAGGATGCATCACGGCTTTGATGGGGCAGGGACTCAATCCTTTTGAAGCTGCATGCGCGGGAGTACAGCTGCATGCAATAGCCGGAGACCGGGCGGCGGCAGCTCATAGTGAGGCCTGGATTATGGCGAGTGATATATGCGATAATCTCGGACTCGATATGTAAAACAAAATATGTAAATCCGGATATGTAAATTAAGATATCAAAATATATGAACCAAGATATCAAGATATATAAATGTGAGGAATGGTTATGTGGGGCCAGAATACTGAAGATATAAAAAAAAGACTTACAACACTTATGAGAGGATATGCGCGTATTGATCTCGATGCGATAGAGCACAATATGGACAATATGCATGCCAATCTTGCGCCGGGAACCAAGATGCTCGGAGTAATCAAGACCAACGGTTACGGACACGGTGCAGTTCAGATTGCGCATATTCTTGAGGACAAGGAATATGTATTCGGCTATGCTGTGGCAGCTGTCGAAGAGGGTTATAAGCTTAGAGCAGAGGGCATAGAAAAACCGATTTTGGTATTGGGATATACATTCCCTTATTGCTATGAGGAAATGATAAAGCAGGGAATCAGACCCGCAGTATTCAGATATGATATGCTCGATGATTTGGCAGAGGCTGCGCGCAAAATAGGAACAAAGGCCAAGATACATATCAAGGTCGATACCGGTATGGGCAGAATCGGTATCACTCCCGATGATGAAGGTATAATGCTTGTAAAAAAGGCATTGGAGTATCCTGAACTTGAAGTGGAAGGAGTATTTACTCATTTTGCAAGAGCCGATGAATATGACAAGACCAATGTAAACGGTCAGATAGAGAGGTTTAAGGCTTTTACGGACAGAATAGAATCTGAGCTTGGATACAGAGTACCAATCAGACACTGTTCCAACAGCGCAGGTATCCTTGAGCTTCCTCAGGCAAATATGGATATGGTAAGAGCCGGTATTACAATGTACGGACTGATGCCTTCCGATGAGGTGGAGACCGGATCGGTGAAGCTTGAAGCTGCAATGTCACTGTACAGTCATATTACATATATCAAGACTATTCATGCGGGACAGAGTGTGAGCTACGGTGGATTATTTACCGCAAAAGAAGATACAAGAGTGGCAACGGTTCCTTTGGGATACGGAGACGGTTATCCCAGAATGCTTACAGGCAAGGGCACCGTATTGATTAACGGAAAAAGATGTAAAATCCTTGGAAGAGTATGTATGGATCAGTTTATGATAGATGTGACCGATATGCCTGAGGTAAAAGAAGGTGATGAGGTTGTACTCATGGGACGTTCCGGTGACGACTGCATCACTGCAGAGGAGATAGGATCGCTTTCAGGCAGATTTAATTATGAGCTGGTGTGTCTGATTACACAGAGAGTTCCCAGAGTATATATTTATAAGGGAGAGCCCGTGTTTATTCAGTAACATCAGGGGCTTCTGCGGAATTTTTACTGTGCTTTTCAATAATAGGATAGATGGTGGGATGAACTTCGTTTCTGTATGCGGCCGGAGTGCATCCCATTTCTTTTTTAAAGCACTGAATAAAGTGGCTTTGTGAAGAAAAGTGGAGGTACTCGGCAATCTGAGAAGCGGTGTAATCGGAAAATCTGAGCATATTGGCAGCAGCTTTGAGACGCTCGATACGAATGAAGTCGCCGAGGGATTTTCCGGTGTTTTCTTTGAAGATTTTAGACAGGTAGCTTCTGTTGATGTCGAGAGCTTCGGAAACTGTTTCGACGTTTATATCCTCTGTGTAATGCGAGCAGACATAGTTGATAGCCTGAATGGTGCGGAGAGAGTATACATCGTGCTTGGGAAGCTCAGCCATATGCTGAGTAAAATCTATAAGCATTTCCCCGTGAAGCTTGACGACATCCATAACATTGAGAAGTCTGTCTGTTTTGAGAATATAGTAGTCGCTGAGGGTATAGGCAAGTTCATGATCGAGCCCGTGAGTAATGCAGTAGCGTGTTACCAGCGCAATGGAGATTGCTACGTGATATTTGGCATTCTGCAAAGGATTGTCGGAAAGATGGCCGTACATGGGATCCTCGTACATATCGGCTTTCTTTTCTCCGAGGGCAATCTCTTTTATTTTTTCTATATTTCCTTCGGCAATCAAATCATAAAATTGTGTTTCATCATCATACTGCTTGTGTATTTGCTGATTTTCCAATCTGTTGAAAAACATAGAATTGAATTCACGATTCTGAGCCATATGCAGCACCTCCGATGAAAAAAATTATATATAAATATAGTGCAACAAAAATGATATTAATGCAACATAATTTGTATAAGTATATTATGAATACAGATAGTATTTATTCATACGAAACATAAACGATCAGCTGCCCGGAGGCAAGGCTGATCAGCAAACAAACAGATAGTTTTTGGAGGGCGTATGTTAAAGGAATTTAAGGGTTATCACAAGGGTATCGATTTCGGCGGCTGGCTTTCACAGTGCGATAATACAAAGGAAAGATATGACACATTTATTGTGGAGTCAGATTTCGAAACAGTAAGCAAGTGGGGTGTCGATCACGTTAGAGTTCCTATTGATTACAATCTTGTAGAGACCGATGACGGTGAGTACAAGGAAGAGGGATTCAAGTATATCCAGAACGCTATTGACTGGTGCGGAAAGTATGGTCTTAACATGGTTTTGGATCTTCACAAGACCTACGGCTTCTCTTTTGATAAGCATTATGGAGAGATGGGATTTTTTGAAAACGAGTTATATCAGGAGCGTTTTTACAAGCTTTGGGAAAATCTTGCAACAAGATACAGCAAGTATTCAGACAGAGTATGCTTCGAGCTTCTCAACGAAGTAACCGACGCTGAATACTCAGATGCCTGGAACAGAATCAGTACTACCTGCATTAAAAGAATTCGTGCTATTTCAAAGGATGTAAAAATACTTATCGGCGGATATTGGAACAACAGTGCAGAGACAGTAAAGTTTCTTCCCAATCCCGTAGATGAGAACGTGGTATATAATTTCCATAACTATGATCCCATCGTATTTACCCATCAGGGTGCTCAGTGGATTGATGGAATGCCCGCAGATCTTAGAGTGGGTGTTAATACCAGCTTTGGTGAGATGAAGGCAATTCTTGAGAAGTATGTACCTCAGATGGCAGCAGGCTTTGCTATCAACGGTCGTGAGGATAAGGTTTTAGATGCTGAGTACTTCAAGCAGGTATTTGCAGAACCCGTAAGAATCGCAGAGGAGAGAGGTTGCTCACTTTACTGCGGTGAGTACGGTGTAATCGAACTTGCTTCACCCGAGGATAAGCTTGCATGGTATAAGTGCATCAATGAGGCATTTGAGTACTACGGAATCGGAAGAGCGACCTGGAGCTATAAGGAAATGGATTTCGGTATTATGAATAAGGAACTTGACGGAATCAGAGACGAATTGGTAAAGTTATTCTAATTGATTGATATAAATGCCGAAAAAGCCGTAAATAAGCGAAAAACCCCTTGCACGAGGGGTTTTTCTGTGTTATTATCGCAATGTTGTGTA
Source organism: Lachnospiraceae bacterium (assembly GCA_024403435.1). Taxonomy (GTDB): domain Bacteria; phylum Bacillota; class Clostridia; order Lachnospirales; family Lachnospiraceae; genus AC2028. The sequence continues at coordinate 7,856 of JAKSRV010000067.1, read as the reverse complement.
AAAAATCACGTGTATCCTATTTGCAGTTGGTGCGAAAGCGATTTCGTAGGCTGCAGAGTGGTCGCAACCGTTAACGCCGGGGGCGATGCAAACGGAGCGCGGAAGAACAAAACCTAATGGAGGTATTAAAATGAGCGTTATTTCTATGAAGCAGTTACTTGAAGCAGGTGTTCACTTTGGACACCAGACCAGAAGATGGAACCCTAAGATGGCTCCCTACATCTTCACCGAGAGAAATGGTATTCACATCATCGATCTTCAGAAGTCAGTTGGAAAGGTAGATGAGGCTTACAAGGCAATCAGCGAGATCGCTGCACAGGGCGGAACCATTCTTTTCGTTGGTACCAAGAAGCAGGCTCAGGACGCAGTTAAGACTGAGGCAGAGCGTTGCGGTATGTACTATGTAAACGAGAGATGGCTTGGTGGTATGCTTACCAACTTCCGTACCGTTCAGACCAGAATCGCAAGACTTCGTCAGATCGAGACTATGTCTCAGGACGGAACCTTTGACGTACTTCCCAAGAAGGAAGTTGCTCAGCTTCAGAAGGAGTGGGACAAGCTTGAGAAGAACATTGGCGGTATTGCTAACATGAAGAGAATCCCTGATGCTATCTTCGTTGTAGATCCTAAGAAGGAGCACATCTGTGTACAGGAAGCTAGAGCACTTGGCATCACCCTTATCGGAATCGGTGACACCAACTGTGATCCTGATGAGCTTGATTACATCATCCCCGGAAACGATGACGCAATCCGTGCCGTAAAGCTTATCGTTGCTAAGATGGCTGACGCTGTTATCGAGGCTAACCAGGGCGATGAGGCTGTAGTTGCTGCAGACGCTAACGTTGCTGAAGTAGAAGCTACCGATATCGAAGAAGTTGCTACTGAGGAGTAATTCCTTAGTTTATCGTTTTCAACAAAGGAGAATAAAAAAATGGCAGCTATTACTGCATCTATGGTAAAAGAACTGCGCGAGGCTACCGGCGCAGGTATGATGGAGTGCAAGAAGGCACTTACTGAGACTGATGGTAATTTTGACGCAGCTGTAGAAGTTCTGAAGAAGAGCGGCGCAGCTAAGATGGAGAAGAAGGCATCAAGAATCGCAGCAGAGGGTATCTGCCGTGTTGCTGTTGACGGAAACAAGGCTGTAGTTGTTGAAGTTAACTCTGAGACCGACTTCGTAGCTAAGAATGAAGTATTCCAGGAGTTCGTACAGGATATCGCTAACACTGCACTTGCATCAGGCAAGAACGGTGGTAAGGATGGCGAGGATGTACAGGCTCTCCTTGATGGCGGACTTACCGAGGTATTCGCTGAGAAGACCCTTAAGATCGGTGAGAAGCTTTCTTTCAGAAGATTTATGGTTGTTTCAGCTGACAGTGTTGCTACCTACATTCACGGTGGCGGAAGAATCGGCGTTCTTGTAGCAGCAGACGGTGCTCAGGGCGAAAAGATTCAGGAAGCACTTGCAAACGTTGCAATGCAGATTGCAGCTATGAATCCTCAGTACATCTCAAGAGATGATATTTCAGAGGATGAGCTTGCTAAGATCAGAGAGATCACTATTGACAGCTCACTCAATGCTCCCGACACTCTTCCTAAGCCTATCATGCAGAGACTTATTGACAAGGCTATTGCTGATAAGGTATGGAGCGATGCAGATATCGCTATCTATGAAGAGAAGAAGGCTGATAAGTCATTCAACATGAACTTCCTTTTCAACTTCCTTTCAGATGCTGCAAAGGCAGGACTTGCAGGACTTGCTATGGATGATAAGGCAAACATCGTTGCTGATAAGATTTTCGCAGGACTTGCTGAGGGTCGTGTAACCAAGCAGATGAAGGAAATCTGCCTCCTTGATCAGACTTATGTAAGAGCAGAGGATGGCAAGCAGACCGTAGCAGCTTACCTTAAGAGCGTTGATGCTAATCTTGTAATCAAGAAGGCAGTTCGTTTTGAGGTTGGTGAAGGTATGCAGAAGAAGAGCGAGAACTTCGCAGAGGAAGTTGCTGCTCAGCTCGGCTAATTCGTTAACGAATAAATATTAATCATTCAGAGCCATTCGAGTAATCGGATGGCTCTTTTGGTATAGTTAGGGTTCGGAGATTTTGCTGTGGGAAGTACGGAAATTGATAGCAACAATAGCATAAATAATAGCGATAGCATTGATAACCGTGACAGTATAGAAGAATTTATTGATGCAGAAATCAGCTCTATTAAGACTACAGATGCTACTGAAGATAAATTAAATGATGATAAAATAGACTCTGATGATAAAATAGAATCCGTAGAGGAAAAGAAGAGTTTCTTTAGCAGTCTGCCTTCAGTGCCTGTACGTGTTGCGATATTTCTTGCGTTGATTGTGTATGAGGAGCTGATGTTTCATTTTCTGTCTATAGGAAATGACGCTTCGTATCTTCCGGTCAAGCTGGTTATGTGTGTGCCGACAGCTATTGTTCTTTCGTTGGTAACCATGTTCCTGCCCAAGACAGCGGCCAAAATTGTTGAAGCTGTTATGTTTGGTGCATTGTTGTTTTATTATGGTTTGAACCAAATGTACTATTCGGCATTTAAGGTTTTCTTTTCGGTCAAGCTGATTGATTCATCAAATGCAAGGATTACTCAGTATTACCGTGAAATCCTGAACAATATCAAGCAAAACGGATGGCAGCTTGCGCTTATTGTACTGTTGCCGATAGTGGTATATGTCTTGCTTCGTGTATTCAAGAGAATTACATATAAGAGAGTGCATATTAAGCTGTGCTTCGTTCCGTTGGTTGCATTGGTGTTGTTTATTGCGGCAGAGGTAGGAGTAGCGTATTCATACGGAAACGATACATTTTCTCCGTATAATCTGATGACCGGAGAAAATATAAGTGATTTTTCATTCCCGAGACTCGGAGTATTGGCTTCAGCTGAGATTGAGATTAAAAATATTATTCTTCCTACACAGATTGAAGAAGAGGAAGAGTATGAGGTGTGGCACTACGATCCGTCTGTGATGACTGCAAATGTGAGCAACACCACCGGTACTGACGGTGATGCAAACGACTCATCGAATGTGGGTAATACTTCAGGAGCCGGTTCAGGCAATAATGATACTCAGGCAGGTGATGTTTCACAGCAGGGGAATGATACGCCGGTCGAGCAGGAAAGAATAATCGACACTTCACCCAATATGTTGGACATAGACTTTGTGGCTTTGGGTGAAAGTGAAACTAATAGTGAGGTTGCGGGAATACATAAGTATTTTGCATCCGTTGAACCTTCGTATAAGAATGAATATACAGGCATGTTTGAAGGTTATAATCTAATATTCCTTACATGCGAAGCGTTTTGTCCGCTGGCGGTGGATGAAGAACTCACACCGACATTGTATAAGCTTGTAAACGAAGGCTTTGTATTTAACAATTTCTATAATTCGAGAACCGGTGGTTCGACATCTGACGGAGAGTTTGTCAACTCAACGGCGCTGGTACCGACCAACGGAGGTGCTACTAATTTTAGAATAGTCGGTCAGCATTCGATGCCCTTTGCGCTGGGAAACATGTTTAACATGACTTACGGTATTACAAGCAGGGCATATCATGATGGTGACTTTACTTATTATGACAGGGATAAGACATATCCCGGCATGGGCTATCTGTATACCGGTATCGGAAATGGTTTGAATATATCATGGAGCTGGCCGGAATCAGATTTGGAAATGATGGAGGCAACCATCCCGGATTACATTGATGATGAGCTGTTTCATGTGTACTATATGACTGTGAGCGGTCATATGAATTATAATTTCGGCGGAAATGCTATGTCAGCCAAGCATCGTGCAGAGGTTGAGGATTTGCCTTATTCCACAGCGTGCAAGGCTTATATAGCATGTCAGATGGAGCTGGATGTTGCCTTGGAATATCTGTTGGCACAGCTTGAGGAAAAAGGTATCGCCGACAGAACAGTTATATGTTTCACCGGCGATCACTGGCCTTACGGATTGACCAATGAGGAGTATTCGGAGTTGCTTGGTCATGAGGTGGAACCGAATTTTGAACTGTTCAAGAGCAATCTTGTGTTGTGGAGCGGCTCTATTGAAGAACCCATTGTGATTGATAAATACTGCAGCAGTATGGATATACTTCCGACACTGCTCAATCTGTTCGGATTTGATTATGATTCGAGATTGTTGATGGGACGCGATATTTTGTCCGATACAGAGGATTTTGTAATATTTATAAACAGAAGCTTTATTACCGATAAGGTGATGTATAATTCTCAAAACGGTCAGGTGACTTATCTTACGGACGAAGAACTCCCGGAGGATTATATCAGTAATTGCAAGACTCTGTTAAACAACAGATGGAAGTATTCACAGAAGATAATGGATACGGATTACTATAAATATATTTGCACTGCACTGGAGATAGAAATACCCAAGGTGGAGCAAAACTATTGATGTAAGGATTTATTTATTGAGGGCGGAAGCTTGCAAAATTTTTAATGAGGAAAATATATGAACGTAAAAAATGTCATATTTGATATAGACGGAACACTGTGGAACTCCACAGGTGTGGTTGCTTTGGGATGGCAGAGAGCGGTAGATGAATTGGGATATTCCAAGGCTCATATTGAGGCAGAGAGCTTAAAAAAAGAGTTTGGCCTTCCGATGAATATTATAGCCGATCATATTTTTTATGATGTGGATGAACAGAGTAAAAAGGATGAACTGCTTGAGCTGTGCTGCAAGTATGAGCACGAGTGCCTTGAGGCGAATGAGGAGGATATCTCTTTTGAGGGCATTGTAGACACGATTAAGGCTCTTAGCGAGAATTATCGTATATTTATCGTGAGTAACTGTCAGAAGGGCTATATCGAGCTTGTAACGGCTAAATTGGGCATTGTGGAGTATATAGAAGACTATCTGTGCTTTGGCGATACCGGATTGACCAAGGGTGAGACAATGCGTATCCTGATGGACAAGAATGGGTTAAAGGCAGAAGAGACTGTATATGTTGGCGATACCGCGGGAGACAAAAAGGCGACAGAGGATGCGGAAGCAACATTTATTTATGCTGATTACGGATTCGGTGAGCTGACAGATGAAAAATATGTGGCGTACAGCCCTGCGGATATCCATGAGGTAATAAAGGGATTGAGTAAATAATTGTTGAAACGATTAAGGAAACGTGATGAAGATAGGTGCGATATTTACCGGTGGCACAATCGGGAGCAGTATTGACAGTGAAGGCTATATATCTGTAAGTTCAGGTTACAAACTGATAGAGATGTATTATGACAAATATGATTCCGAGCATAATACGGAATTCATCACAGCTCAGCCGTATTCTATTTTGAGCGAGAATCTGGATTTTGATAAGGTATCATGCCTTGCCGAATTTGTTGATGCAATGGCAGATGGCGAAGAACTGGATGGCATACTTATAATGCATGGCACCGATACCTTACAGTATACGGCCGGATTTTTAATGTTTTTGCTTAAAAATATAAATAAGCCTGTGGTGCTGGTTTCAAGTGCATATGTACTCGACGACCCGAGAGCAAACGGACTGGATAATTTTAAGCTGGCGCTTGAGTTTGTCGAGCAGCGTTCAGTGCCGGGAGTCTATGTGAGTTATATGAATTCCGACGGAAGGCGAATGATTCACAGGGCTGATCGTCTGTTGGCTCATGCTACATTTTCATCGGATGTATATAGTATAAATAATGGATGTTATGCAGAATTGACAGAGAATGGTTGGATATTCTTTGATGGTGGTCTGAAAGCTTCTGACAGTGATAGTATATTCACTGATAATAGAGTGTATACAGATAAGAATGATAATTTATGCATGGCCGGTCGTAGCTATTCAATACAGAAAAAAGTGCTGTTTTTGCATATATATCCGGGAATGACTTCGTCGATGATTACGGATGATTATGATGCGATTCTATTGGAAAGCTATCATTCGGGAACCGGACCTGTAGACGGAGCATTGGCTGATATTGCCAAGAAGGCAAAGGGTATCGGTATACCGGTATATTTGGTTGGTAACAGCGCTGACAGCACTCAGTATGAAACCGTAAAGATGTATCAGGAATTAGGTATTGATTTATTACAGGATATAGCACCTATTGCGGCATATTGTGCTCTGTGCTGCGGAGTGTGGAAAGGAAGGGCGATATGAAGAAAGCAGATAGAATATTGATTTTTATGATGTGTGGAAATATATTGCTCACAATTATGTCTGTTGTTATTATGTTTTCGGCAGATTCAATAGTAAAGGCCGGTGCCAGACTGGCTGATACCAGCACTGATATGATGGTTGGAGCAGATCCCAACAGCGCGGTTGACGGTTGGAACGTAATGGGCGGATTGCTTGGGTTGGCAGGAAGCGTTGCGCTGGCTGTGGTAGGAGCGGCAATTATGTTTTTCGCTATATTGGCATTTATTGTGTATTGTGTTCCTACTGTATTTTCAATTGTAACCAAGGTTAAAGCAAAGAGATACTATGCGCAGGATATTGAGAAATGCAGAGTGAAAATGAAGACTGCTGCTATCATCAGCACTGCAATAAATGCGGCACCCTTTTTAGTTATGCTAGTGTTTATCCTCGGATCTGTTGGATGGATGTATATATATGTTCTTCTGTCTATTTGGTTTTTCATGGGAGCAACACTGACTTTTTCAGTAATAGAGATTATTCTTACCAATAAATCAAGATGGTACATTTACGGTCATGCAGATAAACAGATTTATGAGGATGTGGAAACCAGAAATGTGGAATAAACAAGGTAACTGATCAAAAATATGTGAGATGTAAGGAATTTGCTATGATTGAAAAATCAGCAAGAAACAAGACAATAGACTTTTCTATCGAAGAGGGTCGTGAATATTTGGATAGATGTATAGTAATTAGTGATATTACGGGAGATGTTGAGTCAATAATGAATCAGTTCATTATTGGAGATTGCATTCAAGTAATGGAAAAATTGCCACCAAAATTTGTGGATTTACTTGTTGTAGATCCGCCATATAATCTTGCAAAAGATTACCATGGCAATAAATTTAACAGAAAAAGCCAGGATGATTATAGGAACTATACTATTTTGTGGTTGGAGAAAGTTTTGCCTTTGCTAAAGGACACGGCTTCGATTTATGTATGTTGTGATTGGAAGTCTAGTCTTGTTATAGGAGATGTACTTCACAACTATTTTAGGGTTCAGAATAGAATTACATGGCAAAGAGAAAAAGGGCGTGGTGCCAAGGCAAACTGGAAAAATGGAATGGAAGACGTTTGGTTTGCTACAGTTGGTGAAAAATATACATTTAATCTTGAAGATGTAAAGGTTCGCAAGAAAGTAATTGCACCATATAAGGAAGAAGGAAAACCAAAGGATTGGGAAGAAACGGCGGAAGGAAATTTCAGAAATACTTGTCCATCAAATTTCTGGGATGATATTTCAATTCCTTATTGGTCGATGCCGGAAAACACAGCGCACCCAACTCAAAAACCAGAAAAGTTACTTGCCAAAATTATATTGGCAAGTAGCAATGAGGGTGATGTTGTATTTGATCCATTTGCCGGTTCAGGCACAACGGCAGTGACGGCCAAGAAATTAAGAAGAAATTATGTTGTTGTGGAACAAAATGAATTGTATGGTGCCTGGGCGCAGAAGAGGCTTGAAATGGCTGAAGAAGATAGTTCAATTCAGGGATACCATAATGGAGTATTTTGGGAGAGAAATTCTCTATCAGTTCAAAAGAAAGTAAATGCGAATATGTAAGAGAAATCCGATTCAATTAGTTGAGTCGGATTTTTTTCTTGCAAATAATTGATTAATTATATATACTGCTAAAAATAATGAGT
>JAKSRV010000066.1 GCA_024403435.1 Lachnospiraceae bacterium | reverse complement strand
ATATCGCACACTCATTACTATAATAATCGAGTGTGCGATTTTGCGTGATTGTTTTGTACACAGGAGAGTATAATGTTACTTAATCTTTCAGATGTTTTGAGACCATCCGGCAAAGTGATAAGTGAGGAGATTGAGATTGATCTTGAGTCTTTCAACGGAAGCTTTGGTGAGTACAAGGTTTTAAGTGCCGATAAGCTTGTTCTTAACGGAGAGAACCTTGAAGAAGGAAGAGCGAAAATCAGCGGACATACCGCCATGACATTCGAGGCTTCATGTGACAGATGTCTTAAGGATATGGAGATTACCGTTCAGATTGATTTTGAACGAACCTGTTCAGCACCTGATTACGTCAGCGATGATGAAGAGGATGAAAGCCATGAATTCATGGAAGGTTATCAGCTTGATACAGATGCTCTTTTGTACAATGAGATTACAGTAAACTGGCCTGTCAAGATTGTGTGTCGTGAAGATTGCAAAGGACTTTGCCTTGTATGCGGACATAATCTGAATGAGGGGGATTGCGGATGCGATACCTTCGTGCCGGATCCTCGCATGGCAGCACTAAAAGATATATTCGAGACCACTAAGGAGGTGTAAATCATGTCTATCTGCCCTAAGAATAAATCTTCTAAAGGAAGAAGAGATCAGAGAAGAGCTAACTGGAAGATGTCTGCTCCTACTCTTGTAAAGTGCAGCAAGTGCGGCTCACTTATGATGCCCCACAGAGTTTGCAAGAACTGCGGCTCTTATGACAAGAAGCAGGTTATCGACGTTGAATAATTTGTGCCTCTGATTAATAAGAGATACTAAAAGCTGATCATTGGATCAGCTTTTTTTTATTTTTATAAGATATTGATTTTTACAATTTGCTCTTGTATAGTTTATTTTGTAAGCAAATGTATTATATACTTGTTTAGTACTTAAAGTATGTGATATGAGATGTTTAATAAGTAGAGTTAATTGAGGATATAATGGATAAACAAGTTAAGGTTGCACTCGATGCAATGGGTGGTGATAATGCTCCCGTAGAGACTGTTAAGGGTGCTGTTGAGGCTGTTAATCTTGAGCCGCGTCTTAAGGTATTCCTGTGCGGAAAAGAGCCTGAAATAAGAGCTGAACTTGCAAAGTATCAGTACAATTCCGATGCGATTGAAATTGTTCATTGCAGCGAGGTGATAGAGACAGCGGAGCCACCGGTTAAGGCAGTCAGAAATAAGAAAGATTCTTCAATGGTAAAAGCCATGAATCTGGTAAAAGAAGGTACTTGTGATGCACTTGTTACAGCAGGTTCCAGTGGAGCATTCCTCGTAGGTGGCCAGATAATAGTAGGAAGAATCAGAGGTATCGACAGACCTTGTCTCGGTACGGTTGTTCCCACGGTAAGCGGAGTCGCATTCCTTTTGGACTGCGGTGCTAATGTAGATGCAAAACCGCTCAATCTTGTGCAGTTTGCGCAGATGGGTTCTATTTATTCGGAAAACTTCCTGGGTGTAAAATCTCCCAGAGTAGGTATACTTAATATAGGTGCCGAGGAAGAGAAGGGTAATGCTCTTGTTAAAGAGACTTTCCCGCTTCTTAAGGAACTTACCAATATCAATTTTATAGGTAGCTGTGAGGCACGTGATGTTTGTCTCGATGGGGCGGACGTCATCGTTGCAGAGGCTTTTGCCGGTAATGTATGTCTTAAGACTATGGAAGGTGTTTCAAGTGCTTTGATTAAGAAAATCAAGGGTGCCATGATGTCAAGTCTCAAGACTAAAATCGGAGCATTGTTTATCAAGTCAGCACTTAAAAAGACACTTAAATCATTTGACACCGAGAGTTACGGCGGAGCACCTTTGTTGGGATGCAAGGGACTATTGGTTAAGACACACGGAAGCAGTTCAAGCAGAGCATTTAAGAATTCACTTCTTCAGTGTATTAAGTTTACTGATTTAGAGATTAATGAAAAGATTCGTCAACAGTTGACAGAGACAGAAGAATAAATTAAGAAAAGAGGACAAATAAATGGAATTCGAAAAGCTTAAGTCAATTATTGCTGAGGTATTAAATGTAGATCCTGAGGAGATTACTCCCGATTCAACTTTTACCGACGATCTTGGCGCTGACTCACTCGACGTTTACCAGATCATTATGGGAATTGAGGATGCTTTTGATATCAAGATTGATGAGGAAACAGCTGAATCAATCACTACAGTCGGTCAGGCTGCAGAACTTATCAAGGAAGCTTTGAACTAATTACGTTTATATTTTGATGTATCAAATTTGTTTGGTAATTATGTAAGTTTTCAATATCCCGGATGGTAAATGACCGTCCGGGAGTGTTTTGATTTATTAGAAAGTATTATTGAAAGGTAAATAATGTAGTAAAAATGAATAATATGAATATTTCTGAGCTGGAGGAAAAGATTGGCTATTCCTTTAGCGATAAGAGTTTGCTAAAGCAAGCGCTTACCCACAGCTCATACGCAAATGAAATGAGAATCAACAAGTCGGGTGATTATGAAAGACTGGAATTTTTAGGCGATGCGGTTCTTGAAGTTGTTTCTTCAGAATTCCTTTTTCATAAGTATCCGGATGTGCCTGAAGGTCAGTTGACCAAAATGCGTGCTTCAATGGTATGTGAACCTTCGCTGGCGTTTTGTGCCAGAGATATAGAATTGGGTAAATATATACTTTTGGGCAAAGGCGAAGAGGCCACCGGTGGACGTGATCGAGAAAGCATCACATCTGATGTTATGGAAGCTCTGATCGGAGCGATTTTCCTTGATAGCGGTATGGAAAAAGCTAAGGCTCATATAGAAAAGTTTATTCTGTCTGATCTCGAGGACAAGGTACTGTTTTATGACAGTAAGAGTACTCTGCAGGAGATTTTACAGGGTAAGTTAAAGAAAGACTTTGAGTATAATCTGCTTGGCGAAAACGGACCTGAGCATGAGAAAGAATTTGTGGTAGAGGTCAACGTTGAAGGTGAAGCCCTTGGTGTAGGTAAGGGAAGAACCAAGAAAGCAGCTGAACAACAGGCAGCATATCAGGCGCTGCTTCAACTGAAGGATAAGGGAATCTATGTTTCTAAAAAGTATTGAGGTGCAGGGCTTTAAGTCCTTTGCAAATAAGATATTATTTCAATTTCATAATGGCATCACCGGTATTGTAGGCCCCAACGGTTCAGGTAAGAGTAACGTTGCCGATGCGGTAAGATGGGTACTTGGTGAGCAGAGCGTTAAGCAGCTTCGCGGCGGTTCTATGCAGGATGTTATTTTCTCTGGAACAGAGCTTCGTAAGCCTCTTAGCTATGCTTATGTTGCAATTACATTTGATAACGCGGACCATGCTTTGGCAATCGATTATGATGAGGTTACTGTAGCCAGAAGACTCTACAGATCGGGTGAGAGTGAATATCTCCTTAATGGTACCGTATGTCGTCTTAAGGATGTAAATGAGCTTTTCTATGATACCGGTGTAGGTAAGGAAGGCTATTCAATAATTGGACAGGGCCAGATTGATAAAATATTGAGCGGTAAGCCTGAGGAGCGTCGTGAGCTTTTTGATGAGGCTGCCGGTATTGTTAAGTTTAAGAGACGTAAGGTTACAGCTCTTAAAAAGCTTGAAAATGAGCAGAATAATCTTGTCAGAGTAAATGATATTTTGTCAGAGCTTGAGAGACAGGTCGGACCTTTGGAGAGACAGTCTGAGAAGGCTAAGATATTCCTCAAGTATAAGGAGGAACTTAAGACTCTCGATGTAAATGCATTTTTACTCGAGAATCAGAGACTTCAAAAGCAGCTTGAAGAACTCAATGAGAAACTCGGTGTTGCAAATGGAGAACTGGCTGATGTAACAGGACAGTATAACGGTGTACGTGAAGAGTATGACCGTGTGCAGGTGGCCATTGCCGAGCTCGAGAAGGAAATTGATGAATACAGAAAGGCTTTGTCTGATACTGACCTGAACAGAAGCCGTCTGGAAGGTCAGATTAACCTTTTGAATGAGCAGATTCGTTCTGCCGGTGAGAGTGATTCCTACTATATGGAAAGAAAGGAAGCTATCACCGAGGAGATTAATCAGAAGCAGGCAGAGAGAGAGACTATTCTTGCGGATAACAGAGAGGCTGATGAGCAGGCTAAGGAGATTGAGCGAGTTGCGGCTGAACTTTCTGAGAATCTTGCTGCTATCCAGAAGAGTATTGAAGAACTCAACAAGCAGGTTGAGAATGATAAAAATGTAATTATTAATGAACTCAATTCAAGAGCTACGATAAAGGCAAAAATGAGCCGTTTCGATTCAATGAACGAATCTATTGTAGTGAGAAAAGCTGAGTTGAATTCAAAGCTTCTCAGAGCAAAATCAGATGAGGCTGCACGTGAGGATTCAATCCGCACAATGGAGGCGGAGTTTGAAGCTGTAAGCAAGGAGATTAAGGAGCTCAATGAGAAGGAGAGAAATCTTGATACTGAGATTTCCGGCATGAGAGAAAAGATTAATGCCAAGGATACCAAGCTCAGAGAAAATCAGAATCTCTATCATCAGGAGAAGTCGCGTCTGCAGGCATTGCTTGATATTGCAGAGAGATATGAAGGATACGGTGGCAGTGTCAAGAAGGTAATGGAGCAGAAGGATACCTACAAGGGTATTGTTGGTGTCGTTGCAGATATCATCAAGGTTGATAAACGCTATGAGACTGCTATTGAGACAGCGCTCGGAGGCAATATTCAGAATATTGTTACCAAGGACGAGGATACCGCCAAGAAGCTGATTAGATTCCTTAAAGAGGGCAAGCTCGGAAGAGCAACCTTCCTTCCTATGGATGCTGTTGCCAATCCTCAGAAAATCAAGGCTATTGAGGTACTTGATGAAAAGGGTGTATTGGGACTGGCTCATACTTTGGTTGAAACTGCTCCCGAATACAATGATATCGCTGAGAGTTTGCTTGGAAGATTTGTTGTTGTAGATACAGTTGACCATGCAACAGCTATTGCCAGAAAGTATCACTATACCATCAGAATGGTTACACTTGAGGGTGAATTACTTGTACCCGGCGGTGCAATCAGTGGTGGTGCATTTAAGAATAATACCAATTTCCTCGGAAAGAGACGTGAAATTGCAGACCTTGAGAAGAAGGTTGAAAGCCTGTCTGAATTGATCGCCAAGGAAGACAAGGAACTGAATGAAATGCGTGACTTGAGAACCGAGAAGCGAAGAGAGCTGGAAAATCTCAAGCTCAGCATTCAGGATACAACCATCAAGCAGAACACTGCCAGAATCAATCTCGCTGCCGTTCGTGAAAGAATGGAGGAAGAGACCGAAAATGCTCTTTCTATTCAGCAGGAGCAGAAGGATATCGAGGCACAGCTTCTTGAAATCAAGGAGGGCAAGGAATCTGCTTACGATGAGCTCAAGAACAGTGAAGCTCTTGAGATAAAGATGCAGGAGGAAATTGCTAAACTCCAGAAAGAACTTGATGACAAGCATCATGAGGAATCAGAGGCTTCATCAAAGGCATCGGCTTGGGAGATTGAGGTGCAGAAGATGCGCCAGGCAAAATCCTTCAAGCAGGCTAACCTTGACAGAATTGATTCTGAACTTGCCAAGTCTAATGAAGAACTTGAAGCCGTTAACAATGCTTTGGAGGCAAATGCAAAGGCTGTAGCCGAGAAGAAGCATAATATAAGTGAGATTAATGCGACTATTGAGGCTTCATATTCAGATGCGGATTTCAAGAAGAAGAACTTGATGGATGATTTGCTCAAGAAGGAAGAGCTTTCTAAAAAGCAGAAGACCTTCTTTGAGGATACCGAGGCACTGAGTACAAGAATGAATGCCCTCGATAAGGAAGTATTCAGGCTTAATGCTCAGAAGGAAAGAAGTGAGGAGTCTATCGAGGCACATATCAATTATATGTGGAACGAATATGAGATTACTCTTTCTGATGCTGCGGCTATCAGAGATGAATCAATGACCGATCTTACGGTTATGAAGCGCGATATAGCTGAGATCAAGGATAAGATTAAGAAGTTAGGTGATGTAAACGTTAATGCTATCGAGGAATATAAGGAGATATCAGAACGTTATACCACAATGAAGACTCAGCAGAATGATCTTGTGGAGGCTGCTGCGACTCTTCAGAAGATAATCGATGAACTTGATGAATCTATGCGTAAGCAGTTTACTGAGAAGTTCTCTGAGATTAGTACAGAATATGACAGAGTATTCAAGGAACTCTTCGGAGGCGGTAAGGGTACTCTGGAACTCATGGAAGATGAGGATATACTTGAGGCAGGAATTAAAATTATTGCACAGCCTCCGGGAAAGAAGCTTCAGAACATGATGCAGCTTTCAGGTGGTGAGAAGGCATTGTCTGCTATTGCACTTATGTTTGCAATTCAGAACCTCAAGCCTTCGCCTTTCTGCTTGCTTGATGAGATTGAGGCGGCACTTGATGATTCAAACGTAGGAAGATTTGCAAGTTATCTTCACAAGCTTACAAAGAACACTCAGTTCATTGTTATCACACACAGAAGAGGAACAATGGAGCGAGTTGACAGACTTTACGGTATTACCATGCAGGAAAAGGGTGTATCTACTCTTGTAAGTGTAAATCTTATCGAAAAGGATCTGGATGCTTAATCCGATAGGGGAATTATTATGTGGTTTTTCAAAAAGAAGAATAAAAATGTAGAAACTCCTGTAGAAGTTCAGGAGCCCGTAGAGGCTGCTGCTGAGACATTTGGCTCGCAGACGTCAGAATCTGCATCCATTATCGAAGAGCCTGTAAATGGGGCTGTTTCGGTGGTTACAGATGAAGTGACTGCTATTGATACAGTTGCTGAAGAAGTAAAAGCTGATGAAGCATTTAACAGTGCTATAAATGCAGTAGAGCCGGATGTTGCAGATGTACAAGAATCTGTAGAAGAGGTAGCTGCAGAAGAAACTACTGAAGAAGAGGCAGTTATAGAAGCAACTGTAGAAGAGACAGCTGAAGAAGACGTTCCGGAAAAGCTTGGTTTCTTCGCAAGACTTAAGCAGGGACTTGCCAAGACTCGTGACAATATTGTAGGTAACCTCAACGCCATTTTCTCTGCAAGTGAGATTGATGATGATTTCTATGAGGAAATCGAAGAGATCCTTATTATGGGCGATATAGGTGTTACCGCGACCGAAGCTATCATTACCAATTTGAAAGCCAAGGTTAAGGAGATGCACTTAAAGAAAGCCGAGGAATGCAGACAGATTCTCATCGACAGTATCAGAGAACAGATGCAGGTTGGCGAGACGGAGTA
Organism: Lachnospiraceae bacterium; assembly: GCA_024403435.1. Taxonomy (GTDB): domain Bacteria; phylum Bacillota; class Clostridia; order Lachnospirales; family Lachnospiraceae; genus AC2028. The sequence continues at coordinate 4,449 of JAKSRV010000066.1, read as the reverse complement.
TGCATTTGAGACCGAGCCTTCAATTGTAATGGTTATAGGTGTAAACGGTGTAGGTAAGACTACAACTGTAGGTAAGCTTGCTGCTAAGTTAAAGAAGAGCGGACGTAAGGTACTTATCGCAGCTGCTGATACTTTCAGAGCTGCTGCAGCAGATCAGCTCGAGGTATGGGCACAGCGTGCAGATGTACCGATTGTAGGCTCTGTAAACGGTGCAGACCCTGCCAGCGTTGTTTTTGACGCAGTGGCAGCATCCAAGGCAAGAAATATCGATGTACTTTTGATTGATACCGCAGGAAGACTACACAACAAAAAGAACCTGATGGAAGAGCTTCGCAAGATGGACAAAATCATCAACCGCGAGTATCCCAATGCGCACAGAGAAAATCTTATTGTTCTCGATGGAACAACCGGTCAGAATGCGCTTGTGCAGGCAAAAGAATTTTCTGAGGTTGCACCACTTACCGGTATCGTACTTACCAAGATGGACGGTACTGCCAAGGGCGGAATTGCAGTAGCAATACAAAAGGAACTTAATATCCCTGTAAAGTATATTGGTGTGGGTGAATCTCTGGAAGACTTGCAGAAATTTGATTCACAGGCCTTTGTAGATGCTTTGTTTGACGTAAAATAGACAGTTTTGATAGGAGATATATAGATGGACGGGCAGATGCTTACTCTTGATAAATTTGAAGAGGCTTCGGAAACAGTAACCAAGGTTACTTCCGAAACAAAGCTTGTATTTTCTGAATACTTCAGTGCTCAGACAGGAAATAAGGTATATTTGAAGCCTGAAAATATGCAGCATACCGGAGCATACAAGCTTCGCGGAGCATATTATAAAATAAGTACTCTTTCAGATGAAGAAAGAGCCAAGGGACTTATTACCGCTTCGGCAGGTAACCATGCTCAGGGTGTGGCTTACGCTGCAAAAGCGTATGGAGTGAAGGCTACAATTGTAATGCCTACAACTACTCCTTTAATTAAAGTAAATCGTACCAAGAGCTATGGTGCGGAGGTTGTATTGTTTGGTGATGTATATGATGATGCGTGCGCCAAGGCATATGAGCTTGCAGAGGAGCACGGATATACATTTGTACATCCTTTTGATGATCTTACCGTTGCCACAGGTCAGGGAACAATCGCAATGGAAATTGTTAAGGAGCTTCCACTTGTTGATTATATCCTTGTACCCATCGGTGGAGGTGGACTTGCTACAGGTGTATCGACACTTGCTAAGCTTCTGAATCCGAAGATTAAGGTGATAGGCGTAGAACCTGCCGGAGCTGCTTGTATGAAGGCGTCTTTGAGCGAAGGACGAGTTGTAACACTTCCTTCTGTAAGTACAATAGCTGACGGTACAGCAGTTAAGACTCCGGGTGCTAAGCTTTTCCCTTATATACAGGAAAATATTGATGATATCATAACCGTTGAAGACCAGGATTTGGTTGTTGCGTTCCTTGATATGGTTGAGAATCATAAAATGATAGTAGAAAATTCCGGATTGCTTACCGTAGCCGCTCTTAAGCAGCTTGATGTTAAGGATAAGCGAATTGTTTCTATATTGAGCGGCGGTAATATGGATGTCATTACGATGTCATCTGTAGTCCAGCAGGGACTGATCCTCAGAGATAGAATATTTACTGTTTCTGTATTGCTTCCTGACAAACCGGGTGAGCTCCACAAGGTATCGGGACTTATTGCGAGCGTAAGCGGTAACGTTATTAAGCTTGAGCATAACCAGTTTGTATCAATTAACAGAAGTGCGGCTGTTGAACTCAGAATTACGCTTGAGGCGTTTGGAACAGCTCATAAGAATGATATTATGGCTGCGCTTGAAAAGGAAGGCTATAAGCCTAAGCTTGTGCACACAAATATTTAGTGTGTTTACACTTAAAGAGGTGCGATATGGAAGTAAAATGTGATTATTGCAATGGTAATTTTGATGATACCCTTGAGAATTGTCCTCATTGCGGTGCGCAAAATAATCATATAAGGCGAATGGCTGATGCAACACCTAAGACTATTGCAGAACTTAAGCAGTGGTATATAGACAGAAAACTCCCGCCTTATGATGTTACAAGATTTTTTATTGGAGAGAATTATACAAAACCAAGAGCTTTTGGTATATATGAGGAAAACGGTAAATTCATCGTATATAAAAATAAAGATAACGGCGAGCGTGCGATAAGATATGAGGGCACGGATGAAGCATATGCTGTTAATGAACTGTATCTGAAGCTGAAATCAGAGATACTTAATCAGAAAGCAAGAAATTCAGGTGGTGGAAGCAGAAAAAAGTCTACCACTAAAGATAAGCTTATTGGATTTGGGTCATTTCTCTTAATGGGTGCAGGAATTGTACTTTCAGCTATTGTTGGTGGATTGCTTCCGGCATTAATGATAGGTTTGGGAGTTACTGCAGTATTATTTGTGGTAATGTGCTTTTCAAAGGATGGTTCGGCTCTTAGAAAGCTCAAATGGCCGGTATATCTTGCTGTATTTTTGGTAACTTCAACAATAGCATTCATTCCGCTTCATAATTACAGCACACCTCATTATTATATGTATGATGATACGGTATATTGTAATTATCACGGTAGCTATTACTATTACGACTCATATGATTATTATCCGATATCGTATTCATCATTGCCGACATCATTTACTGAGAATAAAGCGGATTATGAGTATAATTGGAAGGATGATGAGTGGGGAGATAATTATGACTTCACATCATCAGATTATTATGCAGAGAATTTTAGTTCGAGCAGCGATTCAAGCTATGATTGGGATTCGGGAAGCGACAGCTGGGATTCCGGCGGATCTGATTGGAGCAGTGATTGGTTAAAGCCTACATTTGACAGATATTTTATTCATTGATAAGAGGAATAAGATTATTGCGATGGCAGTGGAAAAATACTGTATCCATTACTTTATTAACGAAGAGGAAGGACAATTATAATAGTAATTGTTCTTCTTTTTTTGTAAAATGATAGTTGTGAATATGATTTTAATCATATGTAGTTGCTTATTTTCTAAGAGAAGGGTGGAAAAGCATTGAACGAAAGAACTATTCTGGCAGCCGAGAAGAACCTAATTAAAAATAATAAACTTACGATGGAAAATGTTGGTGCCTTGATAGATGCATATATATACGATACTTCAGCTTCAATAGGTGCCTCGAGAACATTCTTAAAAAAGATGAAAGAAGTTGTTAATAGCGGAAAGCCGGTTGAATGTAATATAAGAGGTCAGGTTTGCGTCATTAAAACAGAAGCAGAATTTTATGAATTTGTAAATCAAATTTTTACAGACATTAATATGGATGTGTAAATATGAATTGACCGAGCTCTTTTGAGCGAAGGATGACAATTGAACGCAAGTTCAATTGTATGAGGAAATAGAGTCATGAAAAGATTTAAGTATCATTTTGAGCCCAAGTCAGGTTGGATGAATGACCCGAACGGATTGGTAGAATTCAATGGAATGTATCATGCTTTTTTTCAACATAATCCTCATGATATTGTATGGGGCCCCATGCATTGGGGGCATGCAGTAAGTAAAGATTTGATACATTGGGATGAATTGTCAATAGCGCTGTTTCCTGATCAGGAATATGAAAATGGCGGAGGCTGTTATTCCGGTAGTGCTATTGTAAAAAATGGTAGACTATATCTGATCTACACTTCTGTAGCAGAAGGTGACATACAGACCCAGTCGGTTGCCTACTCTGATGATGGAATTACTTTTACAAAATATGAGAACAATCCCGTAATAAAAAGCTTTCCCCATGATGATGCCACCAAGGATTTTAGAGACCCCAAAGTGTTTTTATATGATGACGGAAGCTTTCGCATGATTGTCGGTACAGTTTTTGCAAACAAAGGACGCGTATTACAGTATAAGTCGTATGACCTATTTAATTGGGAATACGTAGGTGTATTATTTGAATGCGCTAACTACAATCTGCCGATAGAATGTCCTGATTTGTATCGTATCGGTTCAGAATGGATTCTTATGTTCAGTAAAATAGGATTGCCTAACCGTCAGGAACAGTTTATCCTGGGTGATTTCGATGGCATCAAATTCAAGCCTCGAAGCTATGTCACTCCGGAATTTGGTCCGCAGTTCTATGCTGCGCAAACATTTGAAACCATGAGCGGCCGACGTATTCTGATTGGCTGGTTTTATGATTGGAATAAAAAAGCTGCCCCGGATGATGAAGCAGCCGGTGCACTAACACTTCCCCGTGAGCTAACAGTTGAAGACGGATGTCTGCTCATAAATCCTGTCCACGAAGCAGATGAATACTTATGTGTATGCGACCCAAATGAATTGGAATATACAAAATATTTGGATCAAGTTAAATCTGAACAAAATATTGAAATAGAAAAAATTAAATACCTTATAGATGAGAAAGCTATTGAAATATTTATTAATGATGGCAGG
>JAKSRV010000065.1 GCA_024403435.1 Lachnospiraceae bacterium | reverse complement strand
TGTTGATTACTGAGGTGGATTGATAGCAGATATGGAAGATAAAAATTTTTTGAAGCAGGCGACCAAGGTATCTGTTGTAAGTATTGTCGGAAATATGATTCTGTCATTCTTGAAGCTTTTGGCCGGAATAATAGCTTCATCGGGGGCAATGATTTCCGATGCGGTTCATTCGGCATCCGATGTGTTCAGCAGTATCATAGTTATTATTGGTGTGCGCATATCGGCTAAGGAATCCGACAAGGAACATCCTTATGGTCATGAGAGATTGGAATGTGTTGCAGCTATAGTGCTTGCCACGGTGCTTGCTGTTACAGGCTTGGGAATAGGCTATTTTGCCGTTCAAAAGATTCGCGGCGGCAACTATGAAGAACTGGTAATTCCGGGTAAATTGGCTTTGATTGCGGCAGCAGTTTCGATTGTTGTCAAGGAAGCAATGTTTTGGTACACCAGATGGTATGCAAAAAGACTTGATTCACCTGCCATAATGGCGGATGCATGGCACCATCGTTCGGATGCTCTGTCGTCAATCGGTGCGCTGATAGGAATCGGCGGAGCAATTTTGGGATATCCGGTGATGGAACCCATTGCCAGCCTGGTTATCTGTATTTTCATATGTAAGGCAGCTTTTGATATATTCAAGGATGCTATTGATAAGATGGTTGATAAGTCCTGTGATGAAGCATTTGAGAATGAAATCAAGGAATTGGTGCTTAAACAGGAAGGCGTGCTTGGCATTGATTTGCTTCAGACCAGAATGTTTGGAAATAAGATATACGTGGATATAGAGATTTCCGCAGATGGAGAGAAGAGCTTAAAGGAGACGCATGACATAGCGGAGAGGGTACATAATGTGTTGGAAGATACATACCCGAAAATAAAGCATATTATGGTACATGTGAACCCCTGGGAGCCAAAATAAGCTGAATTTACAACTTAATCACTATTTGTTTATAAGTTTTTTAGAAATTTTATTTTTCTTTTTGTATTTTGTCACAACTTTGTAAAAAATCGATGATATGATTATATCATCCGATAAGGAAATGAATTCAACTTAACGTTCACAGAAATGTGAACTTCCAATAAATCTCTCTCCTTTTTTAAAAAACCTGCTGTAAAGTGGGTTTTTTGATTTTAAAGAAAAATATTCAACAAAATTTCCTTCAAAATTTCAATAAATTAAAAACTTAATCATAATACTTTTTGGCATATCGGTATGTTACAATCTATTAGTGTCGCTTTGGACATATGGATATGAAATCATATTTATAACACATATTAATATTTATTATTTATAAACAGATTAAATGAAAATGCGGAGGCTGTTATGACAGCATACAGAGATAATACAAAACAGATAAATATCGGCGGAAGGATAATCGGTGGCGGAAGTCCTATTGCAATTCAGTCGATGACCAATACCAGAACCGAGGATGTGAAGAGTACGGTTGCTCAGATTCTTGCACTTGAGAAGGCCGGATGCGAGATAATCAGAAGTACTGTCCCCACCATGGAGGCTGCGCAGGCTTTCAAGGAAATCAAAAAGCAAATACATATTCCGTTGGTAGCGGATATTCATTTTGATCACAAGCTTGCTATAGCTGCAATAGAGAACGGCGCTGATAAGATAAGAATCAACCCCGGTAATATCGGTTCTCAGGAAAAGGTGGCTGAGGTTATAAAGGCTGCAAAAGAGAGGAATATTCCTATTCGTGTCGGAGTTAATTCCGGTTCACTTGAAAAGAATCTTGTTGAGAAATACCATGGTGTAACTGCTGAGGGTATAGTCGAGAGTGCCATCGACAAGGTACGTCAGATTGAGGACTTGGGATACGACAATCTGGTTATAAGCATCAAGTCTTCGGATGTTATGATGTGTGTACGTGCACATGAATTGCTGGCAGGAAAGACTCCTTATCCGCTCCATGTCGGTATCACTGAAGCAGGTACCGTTACAAGCGGTAATATCAAGTCTTCTATAGGTCTGGGATTGATACTCAATCAGGGAATCGGAGATACCATCAGAGTATCGTTGACAGGAGATCCTGTTGAGGAGATTAAGTCTGCAAAAATTATTTTACGAACATTGGGACTCAGAAAGGGCGGCATCGAGGTAGTATCGTGTCCTACCTGCGGAAGAACCCGTATAGATTTGATAGGATTGGCACAGAGAGTTGAGACACTCGTGCAGAATTATCCGCTGGATATAAAAGTGGCGGTAATGGGATGCGTGGTAAACGGTCCCGGAGAAGGCAAGGAAGCCGACCTTGGAATAGCAGGCGGAATCGGTGAAGGCCTTTTGATGAAAAAAGGTGAAATTATTCGTAAGGTGCCCGAGGCAGAATTGTTGGATGCGCTGAAGGCAGAGTTGGATAACTGGAATTAATAGGTATTATGGACGCAAAAGCATTTTTTGATGTATTTCCGACATTGGAATTAAAACAAAAATCGAAGGATTATCTGGAGGAAACCCTTGTGACCAAGGTATCGTCGGTCAAGGGTAAAGATATGATGCGCGTATATATAGACAGCTCGCATCTTATCCCGAAGGATATTATTTTTGAAGCTGAGAGTGCTATGGAATCTCAGTTTTTTCGCAGTGCCGGATTGTCTGCAAAGATAATAGAACATTTTAATCTCTCGTCTCAGTATAATCTTGAGACCTTATTTAAGGCGTATCGTGAGAGCATGGAGACGGAGCTTAAGGAGATATCCGTAATTCTCTTTAATGCCCTTCATACCGCGCGTATTACTTTTCCGGGTGAGAACAGTCTGCATGTGGAGATTGAGGATAATTTCCTTTACAAGAGCAAAGAACATGAGCTTGAGGAATATCTTCAAAAGATTGTAGCCGAGCGTTGCGGAATGGATATTTTTCTTACTGTGGCATATTATGAGCCTGAGCTTGTCGACTATGAAAAAGAAGACAGCTTAAAGGTAGCCATGCGTGTAAGAGAGATTGCCAAGCGTGCGGGAATCGGTGTGGAGAAAGAGACTGTCTATATCGGTAATGTTGCCAAACCTACAGATGCAGCAGCTGCTCAGGGTGGAGAGGGTGGCAATGCCGGTGCTCCTGCTAAAACAGACAAGCCCTCAGTACAGGCTAACGGACCGGCTCAGGCGGCAGCAAAAACTGCCGAAAGCGGAGCTGCCGGTAAGGGTGCGGGAGATGCATCTAAACCTTCCGGAGAGAATAAGTTTTCTAAATTTTCGGATTATAAGAAGGGTAGCGGAAGCTTTGGCGGCGGTCGTCGTATGATGGACGGTGAAATCAAGCGTTCCGACAATCCCGATGTTGTATACGGACGTGATATAGATCCCGATGCGGCTACGATTAAGATTGTTGAAATTGTTGGTGAACTGGGAGAGATAGTAATACGCGGTAAGGTGTTGTCTTCCGATTCGAGAGATATCAAGAACGAGAAGTCTATCTTTATGTTTAATGTGACAGACTTTACCGATACCATCACGGTCAAGGTCTTCATTCCCACCGAGAAAAAGAAGGAGATGGAGGGCGGACTTAAAGGCGGTACCTTTGTAAAAATAAAGGGCGTGGCTATGCTTGATAAGTTCGACCATGAAATAACCATCCAGTCTGTATCCGGTATTCAGAAGATTCCTGATTTTACAAGCAGCAGAAAGGATTTGGCTGTTCATAAGAGAGTAGAGCTTCACTGTCACACGAAAATGAGTGATATGGATGCGGTGTCGGAGCCCAAGGATATTGTTAAGTGCGCCTACAAGTGGGGACATAAGGCTATTGCTATTACGGACCATGGTGTCGTACAGGGCTTTACCGATGCAAATCACTGTTGGGACGATCTGTGGAAGCCTGAGAAAGAGAAGCGTAAAGAAGCGGGTGACAGCAATCCCGACAGACAGGACTTTTTCCGCGTTCTGTATGGAGTGGAGTGTTATCTTGTTGATGACCTTGTGCAGATTGTAAGTAATGACAAGGACTGCAGTTTTGATGAGACCTTTGTTGTATACGATATAGAGACAACCGGATTTTCACCGGTAAACGATACTATTATTGAATTTGGTGCGGTTAAGGTTCAGGACGGCAAAATCATAGACAGATTTTCTACGTTTGTTAATCCCAACAGACCTATACCGTACGAGATAGAAAAGCTTACAACCATTTCCGATAAGGATGTAATGGGCTATGAGAGTATAGATGTGATACTCCCGCAATTCCTTGATTTTTGTGAGGGGTGTGTTCTCGTTGCGCATAATGCGGAGTTTGACGTCAACTTTGTAAAGCAAAAGTGTAAGGATTTGGGTATTGAGTGTGATTTTACATATCTTGATACTCTGAAGCTTTCAAGAGTACAGCTTCCCGGACACAGTAAGTTTACTCTCGACGCAGTGGCCAAAATATTTAATATACCTCTGAACACTCATCACCGTGCTGTTGATGATGCTGAGTGTACGGCACACATTTTTATGCGACTGATGAATCAGCTCTCGTCAGAGGGTATGACCAAGCTGTCACAGATTAATGATAAGGCCAATAAGAGCGATGAGGCTATTTCAAAGATGCGTTCACACCATTGTATTATTTTGGCAAAGAACGACTTGGGAAGAGTTCATCTGTATCATTTGGTCAGTGAGTCACATCTGAATTACTTCAGCGGCAGATTCCCGATTGTACCCAAGAGCAGAGTACAGGCGTTGAGAGATGGCCTGATAATCGGAAGTGCCTGCGAGGCCGGAGAGCTCTATGAGGCCATCGTTGAAGGGCAGACAGAAGAACAGATTTCACGTATAGTCGATTTTTATGACTATTTGGAGATACAGCCTGTTGGTAACAATACATTCATGATTGATGCGATGACTACCAACAAGGAGACCAAGGAAAAGTATAAGAGATATCCCAATATCAATTCGTTGGATGATATCAGAGATTTGAACCGTAAGGTTGTAGAGCTGGGAGAACAGTTCCACAAGCCTGTTGTGGCCACCTGTGATGTGCACTTCCTCAATCCGGAAGATGAGATATACAGAAGAATTATTCAGGCCGGTAAGGGATACGATGATGCGGACAGACAGCCGCCTCTTTATTTGCACACTACCGATGAGATGCTTGAGGAATTTGCATATCTCGGAAGCGAGAAGGCCAAGGAAGTGGTTGTAACCAATACCAATATGATTGCGGATATGTGTGAGACTATTTCGCCGGTTCGCCCCGATAAGTGTCCGCCCGTAATTCCCAACAGTGACCAGATGCTAACCGATATCTGTTACAACAGAGCGCATGAAATATATGGACCGGATCTGCCCGACATAGTTGATAAGCGTCTTAAGAGGGAGCTTAATTCAATTATTTCAAACGGATATGCCGTTATGTATATCATTGCTCAGAAGCTTGTGTGGAAGTCTGTCGAGGACGGATACCTGGTAGGTTCGCGAGGTTCGGTAGGAAGCTCGTTTGTTGCCACGATGTCAGGTATTACAGAGGTTAATCCACTGAGCCCTCACTATATTTGCCCTCATTGCCACTTTGTAGACTTTGACAGTGACCAGGTCAAGGAATACGGCGGAAGAGCGGGTGTTGATATGCCCGACAGGGATTGTCCCAATTGCGGCAAGCCACTCATCAAAGAAGGATTTGACATTCCTTTCGAGACCTTCTTGGGATTCAAAGGAGACAAGGAACCTGATATCGATCTTAATTTCTCAGGTGAGTATCAGGCCAAGGCACATAAATATACAGAGATTATATTCGGTTCGGGACAGACCTTCCGTGCCGGAACTATTTCAGGTCTTGCGGATAAGACCGCTTTCGGATATGTAAAAAAATATTACGAGGAGCGAAATTTCCACAAGAGAGAAGCAGAAATCAACAGAATAGTTGAAGGATGTATGGGCGTAAGAGTAAGTACCGGTCAGCACCCCGGAGGTATTGTAGTACTTCCCGTAGGAGAGGATATTTGTTCGTTTACACCTGTTCAGCATCCGGCAAACAAACCTGTACCGACAATAACAACACACTTTGATTATCATAGTATTGACCATAACCTGCTCAAGCTTGACATACTCGGACACGATGATCCTACCATTATTCGTATGTTGCAGGATATCACGGGTCTCGATCCCGTTAAGGATATTCCTCTTGACGGAAGAGATGTAATGAGTCTGTTCCAAAATACCGATGCGCTGGGAATTACACCGGAGGATATCGGAGGAACAAGGCTCGGTGCATTGGGTATTCCCGAGTTTGGTACAGACTTTGCTATGCAGATGGTTATCGATGCGCAGCCGCAGTCATTTTCCGATCTTGTCAGAATTTCAGGACTGTCACACGGAACCGATGTATGGTTGGGCAATGCTCAGGATTTAATCAAGGAAGGTATTGCGACTATTTCCACTGCTATATGTACTCGTGACGATATTATGACTTATCTGATCAGTAAGGGAGTAGAGTCCGAGCGTTCGTTCAAGATAATGGAGAACGTACGTAAGGGTACTGTTGCTAAGGGAAAGTGTGCTCAGTGGGATGAGTGGGTTGAAGATATGAGAGCCCACGATGTACCGGAATGGTATATCGGTTCCTGCAAAAAGATTAAGTACATGTTCCCCAAGGCGCATGCGGCTGCATACGTAATGATGGCGTGGAGAATTGCTTACTGTAAAATCCACCGTCCGCAGGCATATTATGCAGCGTATTTTAGTATTCGTGCCAAGGCATTTTCATATGAGATTATGTGTATGGGACGTTCACACCTTGAGAGCGTACTCAGCGAGTACAAAAAACGCAAGGAAGCTGCGGCCAACCATGAACCCGGAGCGAAGCCACTCGGTAATAAGGAAGAGGGTCAGATTTCCGATATGAGAATAGTACAGGAAATGTATGCTCGTGGTTTTGAGTTTGTGCCTATCGATCTGTTCAAGGTAAAGGCGAGATTGTTCCAGGTGATGGATGACGGAAGAGTAATGCCGTCTCTTACCAGCATTGAAGGTTTGGGTGAATCGGCAGCAGATTCCATTGTGGAAGCTGCCAAGGCAGGTCCTTTCCTGTCAAAGGATGATTTCAAGGACAGAGCGCATGTAGGTCAGACAGTTGCGGATAACTTAAGCAGATTGGGAATCCTTTCAGGTATCCCTGAGAGTAACCAAATCAGTTTGTTTGATTTTATCTGATATGAGTTTGGATTATATCTAACATAAGCTTTGATTTTATTTAATACCCGGGGGAGCCGAGTTTATCGGCTTTCTCCGGGCGGAATTGTGCGCAGAAGAATAGGATTTCTTAGTGCTGAAAAGAGGCCGGGAAAAGTTTTTTGAAAAAAATAAAAAAAGTGCTTGCATTTTATAAAATGTTGTAGTAATATAAACAAGTCGCCTGGGTGCGACACCGAAATGGCTGGTTGGTCAAGGGGTCAAGACGCCGCCCTCTCACGGCGGAATCAGGGGTTCGATTCCCCTACCAGCTGCACTATATTTTATATAGCCCAACCCAAAGAAAACTTGAGTTTACCTCAAGTCTTTTTCTTTTTCAGGGCATATTTGGCACTGCAATTCCGGAAGCGGAGTGCGGTGCTTTTTTTGCGAAATTTACTCTAAATTGCGCAATTTATCCACGATGTCAAAAAACATTCTTCATCACTGTATACTTTAAACAATTCCCTATTTTTCAAGAAAAAAACATTTGTCGTTATTCATAATTTGGTAACGTTAGATTTATATTTTTTTAATATATCAATATATTACGCAATATATTAAAATTATTCACTGTACTGTTCTTTATTTTCGAATTGGGTGAGGGGAGATTGTCCGCTGAGGCAGAACAAACCGAGCTGCATTCGGATGTGAAGAAATGAATTGATAGATTGAGAGGGTTTTACTATGGATGAGATTTTAAGGCTTGAGGACATCAATCAGGTAAGTGACAAGAACGGAGATTTGTATTCGTTCCTGGATGGTTTTATCACAACACTTTCTGAGTTCCATGAAGAGTATGAGAATCAGCTTGCGAATCGTGACAAAGAAATTGGTGAACAGCTTGAAAACCATAGCAGTTATCTCAAAAAACTCGATGATGACAGAGAAGCTAAGTTCGTAAAGTATACCAAGAGCTTCAGTACTTATGTTCAGAAGAACATGAGAGAGATTGAGCGCCTTGAGGATGAGTATGAGACTCTTCGCTCAAGACAGAAGACTGATGCCAGTGATGCTGAAAAGAAGAGCTCAATGGAATTCAACACCAAAATGAAGACCTATTGCTTGGGACCTCTTACCGATGTTGAATCTCTTCTGAGAAAATGTGAGCAGACCGTACCGAATAATCTGTATGCGTATGTTAACAATACTTCGCGTTTTGTTGCGAAGTGGGAAGAAGAGCAGACCAGAGTAATTCCCGGTGAATATGTAATTGATTTTGCAAAGAATCAGGAATGTGTAATCGATTATCTCAAAGAAATCAAGCTTTCTGTGCAGATATTCGAAGGACACAATGCTAAGCTGTCAGAGTACAAGGCCACTTCAAAGATTGAAGGTGTTGCTTGGGCCGACAGAAAGAAGTATGTTGAATCGCTGGTAGATGAGATGATTCTCATTGCTGGTAAGATATACAGACTCTATGCAATGAGCGAGGACATCAAGAAGGATGCTAAGGAGTACTTCGGAGGCATCAAGAAGAGTTCTATCAGCAGCATGCATGATGCCAACTTAAACGGTGTCGAAGAAGCTGAGAAGGCAGTAAAGGACAAGAAGAGAGCCGTATCTGCCGAGATTAAGCTCAATATGACAAAGTACAATCGTGATATTGATGAACTCAACAGAAAGTATAACGAAGAGAGCAAGATTAAGAGAGCAACCTTCGCACAGGAAGAAGTTGAGTTGAAGGAGAAGTGGGACGGTATAGTTACCGAGAGATTGGCTCGCTTCTACAATGATATGGAGAATATTTATCCTGCTGCTGAGATTGATAAGATGATGAGTGATGCGCGTGGCGTATGCACCGATATTACAAAGACTCCTTTTGCTGAGAAGGATGTAGTAAGAAATGTAGCCATCGGCGAACTTCTTATTGATGTTCCCTCTGAGTTTAAGGATGGTGAAGCCGGTAAGGTTATCAATAAATTCTTCACCGAAAAGTATGCAATGCTGTTCGCGAAGAATGAGCCTGTAAAGGTTGAGGCAGATATTCCTGAAAATACTGATGAAGTTGTTGAGGGAGAAGAGAACGCTGAGGCAAAAGAATCTGCAGAAGTAACGGAAGTTGCAGCAGAAGAGCCTGTTCAGTTTACTCAGTTCTCAATTCCTTATTCGGTATCAATGGCAAGAGGTATCAGAGCTTGTATCAAGCACAAGGATGAGGATATGGATAAGGTCGCAGCAGTTATGAATACTCTTGCAATCAGAACTCTGTGGTCGGTTCCTGCGGGATTGATGAAGTTCCGCCTGTTCGATATGGAATACATGGATACCTTTAATCCGTTGAGAAAGCTTGATCCCGGTGTGCATGATGAGGATTCGGACGCAAAGAGCTTTATTATCGGCGGAAGAATCTGCGACGGTGCAAGCCTTATCGGAGAACAGCTTTCTGATGCGCGTATGCGTTTTGATAAGCGTATTCTTACAGCCGACGGCTGTGATGATATTATTGAGTACAATGATAAGCATGACAAGAAGAGAAACTTTGAGATGGCTCTCAATGCTACATATCCTCAGGGTATGAACAGCGAGTCTGTCAACAGAATGGCAATGCTTATCGAGAGCTGCGGCAGATGGGGATTTTCTACCATTAATGCCCTGGCAGACAGCAATGAGTCTATGCTTGAGAATGCAGAGCTGAAGAAAGTACATGAGAGATTGTACGCAGGCTCACTTGTTCTCAGACTCGAGGATGCTGATAAGCTCTATATTGAGAGCAGCCCTAATGCATATGAAAACGGAGCAACTCTCAAGCTCTATTCTATTCCTCTCGACGATGCTGAGGCGATGGCTAACATCGGCAAGGTATTGGAAAAGGCAACCAAATAGTATCAGCATGAATTTTAACGAAGACGAGGGTTTAAGCTATGGAAATGACTTTTTGCAGACACTGCGGAATAAAGCTTGGAGTGCAGCAGAACGAATTTAATATTTGCTTTTCATGTAAGAAAATACTTGATGACAGAAGAGAACTTGAGACCGAGGCAATATTGGCCGAAGCACAGAGATGTGTAGACAACAATTTTGAAAATGCATATACACTGCTTATGTGCATTATGGATTATGTGCCTACAGATTACAGAGTATATGATTTGCTCTCAAAGTGCTATCGTGACGGAATCGGTGTTGAGAAAGATTTCGAGAAGAGCGAGATGTACTACAGCAAGGCTGCTCAGTACGGAAACGACGATTATGAAGTTGAGTATGTAAGATATCTTGTATACAGCGGACGCAGAGAAAGCCTTGATTGGATAAAGAAAGCATGTGAGGACGGCAAGCATGCTGCAATCAGGACTGTTGCAAAGGCTTATGCGGAGAATAAGATTCTTGATGAGGTTAAGGATAGCTATCGTGCTATCATCGAGGAGGAAATCGAGAAGAGCAACGGATATGCAATGGCAATCCGTGCAATTGATTTGATGACCAACTATGACGAGAGTCAGCAGCCCAGAATTGAGGCTCTGCTTAAGGAAGGTGCATTGCTCGGCAATGTAGAGGCTTGTGATCTCTACGCTGAATTGGTTTACAATAAGCTTCTCAATGGAGAACTTCCCGAAGAAGAGAAGGATAACGGTCTTGAGAATGCCATTATATGGGCTAAGGCTGCTGCTTTGAGAGGAAATCTTTATACTCTCAGACGTATAGCCGATGATATCAAGGATGGTAACGGTGTTGCACAGGATTTCGAGAAGGCGGTTGATCTCTACGTATTTGCCAAGGATTTTGGTGACGATACGGTAGAAAACGAGCTCGCTAAGCTCTATGCGGATAATGCTACAGATGAGGATTCTAAGAGAAAGGCATTTAATACCTGCATGAAGAACCTCAGAAACGGTGTATATGTTCCCTGGATGTACGCATATGCCAAGGATTATATGTTGGGTGATAATCCCGACGGTAACAGCAAGGCCAACTATGTACACCTTCTTACCGACCTGTCTAGCACCATCGATCATGCAAGCGTAGACCTCTACAGAATTTATGCCGGCAGATCTTCAAAGGTAACAGCCATGAAGGATATCGGAATGGCTATGAAGTATCTGAACGCTGCATTGGATAACGGCTTTGACTTGGCTAAGTATTATATGGCCGATGTATACAGAAACGGTAACTCTCTTGTAATGAAGGACCAGAAGAAGGCATTTAAGCTTTATTCAGAGCTTGGTCCCGATCACAGCAAGACTGTAGCATATGAAATCGCTTCAATGATGGCTACAGCCGAAGGAACAGAGAGAAACATTCCCAAGTGTAAGGAGATTCTCCAGAAGATCGTTGATGACGAGGCTGACAGAGAAGAGCATTCAAAGGAATATGTTCAGGCTGAGATTAAGCTCAAGCAGCTGAAAAATATTACTGTTTAATAAAAATGAACATAGAGCATCTTCGTGAAATTGCGAAGATGCTCTTTATTTTTTGTTTTTTTATTCTTCGAATAAAGGGTTTGCTGTTGAAAAATTACTTTTATTTTCATTTGACAAAAGTACAAATCATAATATATGTTAAAAAAGCGAGTTTTTAGACTTGTATTGCAGACTATTATAAGTAGAAACACGATTTTAAATACAGATCAATGTTTGATTTGGAAATATATTAGGAATTACAACGAGGAGGACAGGAGATGGCTAAGTATCTGGTTATAGTTGAGTCACCTGCCAAGGTT
>JAKSRV010000064.1 GCA_024403435.1 Lachnospiraceae bacterium | reverse complement strand
TAAAGTTTACAAAAATACCCTGAGCAGTCTCGGGACGAAGATATACAGTGTTCTTTGCATCCTCAGTTACACCCTGGAATGTCTTGAACATAAGGTTAAACTGTCTGATATCGGTAAAGTTGTGCTTACCGCAGGTAGGACATGCAATGCTGTTATCCTTAATGTAAGCCATCATTTCTTCCTGTGAAAATGCATCAATGGGCTTCTCAAGAGTCTTGCCGTTCTCAGCTGCAAAATCTTCAATAAGCTTATCTGCACGGAAACGCTCATGGCACTCCTTACAATCCATAAGGGGATCTGAGAATCCACCGAGATGTCCTGAAGCAACCCATGTCTGAGGGTTCATAAGGATAGCACAATCAACACCTACATTATAAGGATTCTCCTGGACAAACTTCTGCCACCAGGCCTTCTTAACATTATTCTTAAGTTCAACACCGAGATTACCGTAATCCCAAGTATTTGCAAGACCGCCGTAGATCTCGGAACCGGGATATACGAAGCCTCTTCCTTTTGCCAGACTTACAATTTTGTCCATTGATTTTTCCATGACAAATCTCCTCTTAATATATAAATAAATTTATGTTTATGCTAAATATCCGCATATAAATCTATAAACGGATAAAATATCTACATAATCGCATAAGCATTGAAATTTTAGCACATGTCAAGCCTTCTTTCAAGAAAAAAAGGACAGTTCCGCATAGGAACCGTCCTCAAATTATTATTTTTATAAAATCATTGCTTCAAGTATTTCCAGGCTCTTGAAATGATGATCCATTATATGCTTTCTCAGATGTCCGGCAACTTGTTCTATTTCATTCAGAACATCGTCGGCCAGATTAAACGAAAACACCTTTTCCGGCAAACTCGAGCCAATGTAATCCAAGGTATATATCGCCGCATCCGACAGCTTCATATTATTCGGTATTCCCGGATATTCACCGTTAATCATAATACTTTTGATTTCGAAAACACTGCGAACAAGGCGATTCGAAATACCATCAAAGCTTATTGCGCACAAACTCTGGTAAAACAGTTTCATCATATCTCTTTCATCATTGTTTTCACGGCAATAATAATCAACAACTTCACCAAAATATGCAGCGTAACAGGAACCTTCAACATCCGTCAGCAGTTTTTCAAAATAATTACTTATTTCCGCATCCGCAATATTGTAAGCATCTCTACCTTCATAAAGCTTAAACGTTCCGAAACAAAAAGGCCTGGCCGTTGCCGCAAATCTGGAATTGGGCTTTCTGGCGCCTCTTGCGAATGCTGATATCTTACCTCTTGAATTGGTCAGTATCGTAACTCTTCTGTCACTCTCACCTACGGGAGCCTGCTTTATTACAATACCCGTTACAACAACCTGATCCTGCACTTATTATTCCTCGCAGTTACTTATTATCATCGTGATATCCGAAATTTTTAAGCATAAAATCCGAATCTCGCCAATCTTTCTTAACCTTTACCCATAATTGAAGATTAACCTTACTTTCGAGCAAATCCTCAATCTCAGGTCTTGCGGTGGTTCCGATTTTTTTAAGCATTGCACCACCTTTTCCGATAATAATCCCCTTATGAGAATCTCTCTCGCAAAAGATTGTAGCCTCTATATCATAGATTCCGCCTCTGTTCTTCATACTCTCGATAGTAACAGCAACACCATGAGGTATTTCATCAGATAACAATCTCAATATTTTTTCTCTGATAAGCTCTGCAGTAATCTGTCTTACCGGCTGATCTGTAACAGTATCCTCATCATAAAAAGGTTCTCCATAAGGAAGATACTTAAAAATCTGCTCTAAGAGCACCTTGGTGTTATCGCCGTTTAGTGCCGATACCGGAATCACTTCGGAGAAATTAACTTCCTTTCTGTATTTATCGATAAAAGGAAGCAGCTCCTCTCTTTTCACGGTATCAATCTTGTTAACAACAAGGAAAACCGGACATTTTGCTTTATTAAGCTGTTCAATAATATGACGTTCTCCGGCACCGATAAAATCGGTGGGCTCGACGAGCCATATTGCAACATCAACTTCATTAAGTGTTCTCTCAGCAACGCCTACCATATAATCGCCAAGCTTATTCTTGGACTTATGGATTCCGGGCGTATCAAGAAATACAATCTGTCCTCTGTCATCGGTATACACCGTCTGAATACGGTTTCTGGTTGTCTGAGGCTTATTTGAAGTAATTGCAATCTTCTGACCTATAAGCTTATTCATCAATGTAGACTTACCTACATTGGGTCTTCCGATTAGTGTTACAAAACCTGATTTTAATGCGTTATTTTCCATTATTGTTTTCTTTCTAAATCTATTAATTACTTAAAACATATTTGATACGGAATCAAACAGCTTCTCTTCATCACGAATCTTTGCTGCGTTACCTACTACAACAAGTCTGTTGTCATCGATAAATGTTCTGATGTATGCTCCCAAAGCACGAATATCATCGGGCTGAGCATCAAGCACCTGATCTCTGTTGGTCTGAATCAAATCGTATGAGGTATGTGTCATATACGCCTGAAGCGATCTCGAGCCCTTCAATGCAGGAGTAAGCGGCTGGTCAAGCTCACTTACGGTACCGATGATAAACTGAGTCATAGTTCTCTCATCGAAATCAAAATTCTCAATGGCTTCCGCAGCCTTCTCATATACATCGATAGTCTTTGAGAGATTGGGATCTCTGTAAGAAACAAAATAAGACATACCGTCTCTTGAGAAGTTGCACATGCATCCGTAAGCACCGCCCTTTACTCGCACATTCTCCCACAGATACTTATATCCAAGAATGACTTTAAGTACTCTCAAAGCTCCTGTATACTCAAGACCGTTTCTCGCGAAATTACCGGCACGACATACATACAAAACCTGTCCCGAAGTCATCAGGCCTTCATTTTCTTTCAAAAGTTCGGGAACATAGATTTCCTTGGCAACTTCATCTGTATAAAGTTTACTCTTAAGTCCGGCTACAAGTCCTTCAATATTCTTGGCAGCAGTCTCACTTGCTGTAATATCAACCATAAGATACTCGGGTCTGAATACAGTCTTGGCTGCTTCTTTCATCAGTTCAACCATTTCAGCCTTACGGGCATCATAATTTTCAATAAGCTCAGTCAGGAACTTATAGAAAGTAATACCTCTTGATATATCATTCAGTCTCGAAGGAACCGTAACACCGGCACCTGCTCTCTCCATAGCCGTGTGATGTCCGGAAGCAGCCATACCGTACTGCATCTGAGACTTTGCCTCATTAAGTATTTCAAATATTCTGTCGGTATCATCAAGCTTTGAGTTGAGCATCATTTCCTCGATAAGCTTAAATGCAGATGCTTCCTTGCCCTCAAGGAACTTGGTCTTGAACACAACTTCTAGCTTATAGCTGTCAAGATCTACCGAATCACAATACATATCAGCACCTACAGTAAGTGAACCGAGTTCAAGATCGATATCATTATTCAAATCTGCATAACTGTAATTAACGGTGTCAATCTGACCGAGCACCATTTTCAAAAGAGAAAGGTAAGGATAAAGCTTACCGGGAAGCTCATTGTAATTGAACATAAGCTTCATATAACTGATACCGTTTGTCTGATAATCATGTCTGAGTACAAAGGTATCATCAACAGTCATTTCTATATTGCTGAAATCCTCTGCTTCTCTCTTCAAATCTTCTCTTGAAAGAAGCGGAAGTCTTGCAAGATCCTCAGGTGAATCAACTCTTTCCTGGAATTCTTTTAACTTTTCGTAGTCTGCTTTAATCTTGGCAAGATCATCCTCAGATAAAGAAGCCTGATACTGCGCAAGTTTTTCCTTAAGTTTAGCTTCCTTTTCCTCTTCAATACCAACCTTGGGCTCAAGAATAATAAATGCAGAATGAGTATTGTCAAGCAGATACTCACTTACGAGATTTTCAAAATAGCTTGATTCAACACTTTCCTTAAGGAATTTGTATGTTTCAACAAGCTCAAGTGACTCAAAAGGTCTTGAATCATCATAGAGCCAGGTATTAAAGCAACCGAGTCCATAGATAAGTCCCTTGGGATAATTGCCGAAATCAGCTTCTCTGTATCTGAACTCGTAATGGTTGATAGCAGCAAGAAGACTCTTTTTCTCAAAGCCGTTTTCAACTATATCCTCGAGTACCTCACGTACCGTATCCTTGAATTCATCTGCCTTATCAACCTGCGTGTCCTTCGCGCCTATACTGAACATGGGCTGAAGCAATCCGTCATCAAACCAGCTGTAACAATCATTACCGATACCGCGCTCTACAAGTGTCTTCTTAAGCGGAGCACCAGGGTTACCGGTAAGAGCATAATCAATTATCTGCATAGCTGCATTTGTTGTCTTGTTGTCGATTGCATTGCCGATTGAATAGTTGAGAGAAAGGAATGTATTCTCATCGGGATTTTCACCCTCGTTGAGATTACAATACTTGTGTAAATTCTTTTCCTCTGTGAATGCAGGCTGCATTCTGATAGCTGAATCAACCTCTCTGTAATCAAACTTTGAAAGATATTCCTTGTCGATATAATCAAGTTTCTCAGCCATATCCATATCACCGTAGAGATAAATATAGCTGTTTGAAGGATGATAATAAGCTCTGTGGAAATCCAAAAACTGCTCATAAGTCAGTTCAGGAATAACCTCAGGGTCTCCACCGGACTCAACACCGTATGCGGTATCGGGATAAAGAGAGTTCAAAATCTCTCTTGAAAGAACATCGTCGGGTGAAGAAAAGGCACCCTTCATCTCGTTGTATACTACACCGTTGATGAAAAGCTTCCCCTCATCATCAAACTCATAATGCCAACCTTCCTGTCTGAAGATTGACTCATTAAGGTATGTATTGGGATAAAATACAGCATCCAGATATACATGGATAAGATTCTGAAAATCCGTATCATTGCAGCTTGCAACGGGATAAACAGTCTTATCGGGATATGTCATTGCGTTAAGGAATGTATTAAGCGAACCCTTGGCAAGCTCTACAAAAGGATCCTTTACAGGGAACTCTTTTGATCCGCAAAGAACAGAATGCTCAGTAATATGTGCAACACCCGTAGAATCTGCAGGCGGAGTTCTGAAACCTATATAAAATACTTTATTATCATCATTACATGACAAAAGAGCTACACGCGCTCCTGTCTTTTTGTGGCGAAGTCTGATACCTTCGCAACCAATGTCATCAATAAATCTCTTTTCAAGTATTTCGTATGACTGTAAATCTTCTAACTTCATCTATGTCCCTCCCATTAGACAGTAAGCAGTGCCATTTTATTGACTCTCAGCTCCTGTATTACCATTCCTACGGCTTCCTTTTCGGCGACAGACATTGCCACAAGCTTAGGAACGGTTATGAATTCTGTAGTATATTCTTTTTTTGTCTTACCAAAGAGCCCCTTCTTTTCTTTTATTACATTGACTCTTATCTTTGAGCGCATCTGCTTTAGTACCTGAACTCTGAAATCATGCGGCTCAAGATAATAAAGCATTGTCTCCAATGTATCATCCTTGTCGCTGCCGTTCATCAGACTTTCTGCAGCCACCTTGCGAAATTTGAACAGAATCTCTTCATTTTCCATTATTTCGGCAAAGGTATATTTAGCGCCAACATACAAGCAGTTGGTATCCTGCATGCTATATTTATAATCCTCATATACATTCATCTGCATGACGATTATTCCTTACCTTTCAATTCATCGGGAACCTCGATTGAATCAATTGCAAATCCGCTTATTCTCAAAGCATCAATAACTGCTTTTCTCGAAAGATGTTCCTCCTCGCACAATTCTTCCACGGTAACCTTGCGTGCATACTCCTTCGAAAGTTTCTCTGCCTTATCATAGATATCATTTACACGTTTAAGTGCCTTCTTCTCGACATCATCGCTGTCGTTGGAATCCTTAATAAGCTCCTCCATGGCATCCATCACAAGCTTTGTAAGCATTCCTTCACAATCTTCAGGCTTTTCCTGGCTGCCCAGCATAGATACACCGACCGAAAGGGCTACATTTCCCTCACCGATCAAATCCTCAACAAGCACACCCTGTCCTGCATATATATGAGCAATATCAACTACACTTTTCAAATATATTTCTATAAGCTTGCTCTGTGCATTCTCATCGCCCGCCATAGCTTGAATGGTGTATGCCTGTTTTTCTCCGTCGGTATAATCCTTAAGGAGCTTCAATTCATCAAGATATACCTGCAGATAATCCTTCTCCTCATCACTCATATACTCATCGGGATCGGGTGCCTCACCTATTCCGATATGCTGAGAAGTCAAATAATCCAGCACCATTGTTATTCTGTTTTCATCAAAATCAAGCTCTGAAAAAGCTTCTCTAACCTGCTCTTCGGATATACAATTCCCCTGCTCACGAGCAGTTCTTTTTACACTCTCAAGGAGCTCCGCAAATCTTACTTCTTTATCCATGACGAATCCTTTACGGTTTATTACATATCAAGTAATTATTTTATTAAGTAACTGTTTGTATTAAGTCTGTATATAACTTTTCATATAAAAGCATTACACTTTGTATCTTATGAACTTGTTATATCTTTTGAACTTGTTAAAGTTTATGAACATGTGAGAACAAATGATTCTGGCAGTACTCATATGCGCCGTTACATTTGCTGCAAAATCTAAACTCAAGATCGGGATTATCCTGTTCGCTTTGACCGCAAACAGCACACTTATGTTTTGTAATCCCTCTCATTCTCGGTCCGTTACCACCGGGAGCCTGCTGTGAATATACAGAATAAACTCGGCCGTTATTCATAGCGGATTGATTCACACCGGCATTATATTCTCTCTTAAACTTAGCTCTTCTCGCAGCCTGCTTGGCACTGAAACGCTTAATATTAACAAGCCAAAAAAGAAAAATATTAATAACTGCAGCAAGTACCGCAGTTGCAGAGAACAATCCAAGGGCAAAATAAGCATAATTCATTAATGGATCGCCGCCATAATAAGACATTCTGTATCCGTTGAATGCCATGCTTCCTCCGGTATACAAATAATATGCAAAATATATTGCATCAATTATTCCGAGCCACTTCATCTTTATAGGGATGAAGAACATCAGGCGAACCATATTATCAGGATAGGTCAATGCAAATCCCATATATATTGACATGTTTATGAAGTATGTGCTGTAGGTATCCCATATTCTAAACTGTGACAATAAATTACTCTGAAGAATATCATTAACCGTAGTTCCGAAATGCTCATGATTCAGGCAAAGAATACCAAGGCTCGCAAATGCGCCGAGAATCGTCAGGCCTATACCGCCTAAAATGTAAATATTATATTTAAGCGTTCCCCATGTTCTCTCCAAAACCGTACCGATTGAATAACAGCAATACATCATAAGAAGCAAGAACATAAAACCCATAAAGCCCGAATAATCACTTGGCGGAATAATCACCCAGCTGACAAGTCGCCACACCTGCCCCTGAATAATCTTAGTCGGATCAAGTGTCAGGTATCCAATAAAATCTATGCCTCTAGCATTGCTTATCAATGTAATAACATATCCGAGGATATAACCCATTATCAAATACATGGTTAAGTTTTTGATTGCAAATTTTCCGAATTTCTTTTCTAAATTGCTCATAAATTCCTACTTCAAAATACTTTCTTGAAAAAAATGTATAATACTACAAATAGTCATTCTAACATCTATCTCAACTTTCGTAAACTTTGTACCCGTTTATTTAGAAAAAATTAAGCATCTACCGCTATATTTAGTATGTTTTCATTTGCCAAACAATGTATTTCTAACTTATAATAGTAAATTGTATTACTATGAAAAAATGTATTTTAGGAGTCTTTCATGGAAGAAAAGTTAACTACTGCATCTTTAGGTATTGATATAGGTTCCACCACCATAAAGATTGCAATACTTGATGATAAAAACAATATCCTGTTTTCGGATTACAGAAGACATTTTGCCAACATCAGAGAAACTCTCTCAGATCTTCTCTCAGATGCTCTCAAAGAAACAGGCAACATGCTGCTTCATCCTATGATTACAGGTTCCGGCGGACTTACACTTGCCAAGCATTTGAACATTCCTTTCAACCAGGAAGTTATCGCCGTATCTACAGCCCTCTCTACATTTGCCCCCAAGACAGATGTTGCTATCGAGCTGGGCGGTGAAGATGCCAAGATTATATATTTTGAGGACGGCAATGTTGAGCAGCGTATGAACGGTATCTGTGCCGGCGGTACAGGTTCCTTTATAGACCAGATGGCTTCACTTTTACAGACTGACGCCACCGGACTCAATGAATATGCCAAGAGCTATCAGTCTCTCTATACAATCGCGGCAAGATGCGGTGTGTTTGCCAAGACTGATATTCAGCCCCTTATCAACGAAGGTGCTACCAGCGAAGACCTGGCAGCTTCAATTTTCCAGGCAGTTGTTAATCAGACCATCTCAGGTCTTGCATGCGGTAAACCGATCAGAGGTCATGTTGCATTTTTAGGTGGTCCTCTCCACTTCCTTGATCAGTTAAAAGCTGCTTTTGTCAGAACTCTTAAGCTTGACGATGAGCACATTATCGATACACCCAATTCACATCTTTTTGCTGCTATGGGTTCAGCCCTCAATTCACAGGAATCAACCGCGTATACCCTTGCAGAGATGGTTGAAAAGCTTTCTTCGGATATAAAGATGGAATTTGAAGTACAGCGTATGGAACCCCTTTTCGAGGACCATGCGGCTTTCGAAAAATTCGAAGCGCGTCACGCTAAAGCTGAAGTTGTAAAATCGGAACTTGAAGATTACAGCGGAAATGTATTCTTTGGTATAGATGCAGGTTCTACCACTACCAAGATTGCACTTGTAGGAGAAAAAGGCGAACTCCTCTACTCCTTCTATTCCAACAATAACGGTTCTCCGTTAAAAACTGCTATCAGTGCTATCGAGGATATAAAATCAAAGTTACCCTCAAGCGCAAAAATCGTACGTTCATGCTCTACCGGCTACGGTGAAGCATTACTTAAGTCTGCATTTTTGCTTGATGACGGCGAAGTAGAAACCATAGCTCACTACGAGGCAGCAGCATTTTTCAATCCCAATGTCGATTGCATACTCGATATCGGCGGTCAAGATATGAAATGCATCAAGATTAAAAACGGTGCGGTTGAATCCGTTCAGCTCAACGAAGCATGTTCTTCAGGTTGTGGATCGTTTATAGAGACATTTGCAAAATCACTCAATTTCTCAGTAAAAGATTTCGCAAAAGAAGCTCTCTTTGCGGAGCATCCCATCGATCTTGGTACCCGTTGTACCGTATTTATGAACTCACGAGTTAAGCAGGCCCAGAAGGAAGGTGCTTCTGTTGCTGATATTTCTGCAGGTCTTGCTTATTCTGTAATAAAAAATGCATTATTCAAGGTTATCAAGGTATCAAGTGCTTCAGAGCTTGGTAAAAACATTGTTGTTCAAGGTGGAACCTTCTACAACAATGCTGTTTTGCGTGCCTTTGAAAAAACAGCCGGCTGTGAGGCTATCCGTCCCGATATCGCAGGTATAATGGGTGCATTTGGATGTGC
This sequence comes from Lachnospiraceae bacterium, assembly GCA_024403435.1. Lineage (GTDB taxonomy): Bacteria > Bacillota > Clostridia > Lachnospirales > Lachnospiraceae > AC2028. The sequence goes on along the minus strand of JAKSRV010000064.1, from coordinate 2,394 downwards.
TCTTATCGCACGCGAAAGATTTACCGATAACTATGAAACAACCATGCTTCCACTGGACGATATCATTAATCTCGAATACCAGACCAGCATGACAAAATGTAAAGGCTGCACCAACAGTTGCCGTCTTACCATCAATAGATTCTCCGGCGGACGTCAGTTCGTAACCGGTAATCGCTGCGAACGCGGTATCGGTGGTAAAAAGAATCCCACCGGAGTACCCAATCTTGTAGAATACAAGCTTCAGAGAGTATTTGACTATACTCCTCTTCCCGACAGTGAAGCCACCAGAGGAACCGTAGGTATTCCCAGAGTATTGAATATGTACGAGAATTATCCTTTCTGGCATACCTTCTTTACAAAGCTTGGTTACAAGGTTGTACTGTCACCACTGTCAACAAGAGCCACCTATGAGATGGGTATTGAATCAATCCCCTCAGAGTCCATCTGCTATCCCGCAAAGCTTGCTCACGGACATATTGCATGGCTCATCAAGCAAAACGTTGATATGATTTTCTATCCTTCCGTTTTCCTTGAAAGACTCGAGGACGAAACCAGCTTCAACAATTACAACTGTCCTGTTGTAGGTTCAAACAGTGAAAATATCAAGAATAATGTAGAAGAAATCACAGCAGGCAAAGTAAAATACAGAAATCCCTTCATGTCATTCAGAAGCGAGGAATCAATTGCACAGGTTCTTGTAAGAGAGTTTTCAAACATTCCTTCAGGTGAAGTAAAAGCAGCCATCCACGAAGCATGGCTTGAGCTTGACCACGCTCGAAAGGACATACAGAAAAAAGGTGAAGAAACCATTAAATATCTTGAGGAGACAGGTAAGCACGGTATAGTTCTTGCAGGCCGCCCTTATCATATAGACCCTGAGATTAACCATGGTATTCCCGAACTTATTACATCTTACGATATGGCTGTACTTACAGAGGACTCTATCTCACATCTGACCTCTCCCGACAGACCTCTTATCGTTGCAGACCAATGGACATATCACTCAAGACTCTATGCAGCCGCTACCTATGTAAAAGGTACCGACAGACTTGATTTGATTCAGCTCAATTCATTCGGCTGTGGTCTTGATGCAGTTACCGTCGATCAGATGAATGATATTCTCTCAGGTTCCGATAAGATTTATACCTGTCTGAAAATCGACGAGGTCAACAACCTCGGTGCTGCTCGTATCCGTATTCGTTCATTGATTTCCGCTCTTCAGGAAAGAGAACGTACCGGCAAGCATGCCACCAGACGTGACGGTTCATATCATAAGGTTGAGTTTACAAAGGAAATGAAAGATACATATACCATCCTTTGCCCTCAGCTCTCTCCCGTTCACTTTGATATGTTCGGAACCGCCTTCCAGGCAGTAGGTTTCAACTTCAAGGTACTCGGCAATGCAGATAAATCCGCCATTGACCTCGGTCTTAAATACATCAATAATGATGCCTGCTATCCTTCTATCATGATGGCCGGACAGCTTATTCAGGCTCTTGAATCAGGCGAATATGATATCAACAAGACAGCAATTATTATGAGCCAGACAGGTGGATGCTGCCGTGCAACCAACTATATTGCATTCATTCGTCGTGCGCTTAAAAAAGCAGGATTTGAACATGTTCCTGTAATTTCTCTTAGCGCAGGCGGAATTGAAAAACACGAAGGCTTTAAGATTGACCTTCATCTTCTCATACGCATGGGTGCCGCCTTTATCTACGGTGACCTCTTTATGAAGTGCATTTACCGTATGCGTCCTTATGAACTTGAAAAGGGAGCCTGCGATAAGCTTCATGCAGAATGGCTTGAGAAGTGTCGCGCCATGATGATGAAAAAGCATTTTAGCTGGTCAACCTTCCGCAAATATTGCAGACAGATTGTTAAAGATTTCGACAACATTCCTATCGATGAGAATCTCAAAAAACCTAAAGTAGGTATTGTAGGAGAAATCCTTATGAAGTTTGCACCTGCGGGTAACAATTTCATGGTCAATCAGCTCGAAAAAGAAGGCTGTGAGGCAGTCGTTCCCGGATTCGTAGATTTCCTCGACTTCTTCCTCTACAACCGTATTTATAAAACAGATAACTACGGAATGCCCATGAAGAAAAAGATACTTGGTAAATTAGGTATCTGGGCTGTTGATAATATCCTTCGCGGCGCTGGCGAGAAAGCTCTAAAAAAGAGTAAACACTTTGAGCCCGCCACAAACATTTATGAAATTGCAGAGCTTGCAAGCAAAGTCGTATCCCTCGGTAATCAGGCAGGTGAAGGATGGTTGCTTACAGGTGAAATGATGGAGCTTCTTCATAACGGAGTACCCAACCTTGTTGTTGTACAGCCCTTCGGATGTCTTCCCAACCACATTGTCGGTAAAGGACCCATCAAAGCTGTACG
>JAKSRV010000063.1 GCA_024403435.1 Lachnospiraceae bacterium | reverse complement strand
TCTGCTGCTCATCAGCTTTCTGCGTATCGTCAGTCTTCTGTACCTCATCCGCAGTCGACTTCATGCGAGTCTCATACTCATCCGCAGGCATAGGCTTTGCAAAATAGTAACCCTGAATCATATCACAATCCTGCTTTGCAAGGAAATCTACCTGTTCCTTCTTCTCAACACCCTCGGCTACAATCTTCATATTAAGAAGCTTTGCAAGAGTGATTGCCTCCGATACAACAATCTCTCCTCTGCTGCCGAAATCGTCTCCGCGGAAGAAATCAGCATCCAGCTTAAGTACATTAAGCGGCAAATCCTTAAGAGAGTTCAATGATGAGTATCCTGCTCCAAAGTCATCCATCGAAACAGCAAAACCATATTCCTGAAGCTTTCGTACGGTTGTAAGCAACGCCTTTTTATCATCAAAGAATGCACTCTCTGTGAGCTCTATCTCGATAAACTTGTGGGGCAACTCATATTGGTCTACAAGTGCATTGATGTGTTCCGCCAAATCAGGCTGCGAAAAATGAAGTCGCGATACATTTACAGATACCGGAACTATCTTTTTGCCCGCTGCCAACCATTTTGCCTGAAGTTCTGCCGTATGAGTAATCATATAGTCATCGAGCTTTGTGATGAAACCATTCTTCTCAAATATAGGAATAAACTGTCCCGGAGAAATAAATCCTTCTGTAGGGCTGATCCAACGAACAAGTGCCTCGCCGCCCTTGAGTTCCTCGGTAGACGGATGATACTTGGGCTGAATATATACCTGGAATTCCTGATTATCCAGAGCCCTCTGCATCATATCCTCAACCTTCTGTGCCCAGAGCTCATCCTCCCACATTTTATGGTTGTACTTCATTACTCCGGCTTCACCGCCGAGTCCCTGTTTTGCAATCTCTGCCTTCATTCGCAGCTGGTCAATATTGTTGCTGCGGTTGATTCTCTTCAGCTTTCCTTCTCTGTTTTTAGCTGCGCCCATTACATATACGCCTGCCGCAAAACTGATATTTGTCAGCCCCTGCAATACTCTGCGATATGAAGCCCTGATGCCGTCAGGCAGTTCATTAATAATCTCTTTGAGGCGGTTAATATACTCTTCCTCATAGTTGGGATTATTCTTGTCACTCATCAAAATAGCAAAATCAGCGCTGCCGACTCTGGCCACAATTTCTCCTCGACCAAGCTTTCTGCTTATGATTTTATCGATAGCCTTGAGGAGCTTTTCTCCCTCTTCTATACCATAGAGCGTGCAATAATTCTGATAACGCAACAGTGAAAAATCCACCATTGCAAAGTTTCTTCTCATACTTCTGCGAAGCGTTCTGGCCGAAAACTGCTCAAAGGATAACAAATTGTTACCGCCGGTAACCTGATCCTTCAAAAGCAAATTCAATATCATCCTCTGACGCACGATATCTACAATACTTCTGATAAACAGCACGACTACAATAATAAAGAAGATAATTGCCGCTATCGTTATTACCATTAAAAAGATGAAGATATCATTAGCATATATATGCTGGCAATACTTCATATATATAAGATTCTCATTGTCATCTTCGCCGACGTCATCTATATCAACTTCTTCATCAATCAAATCTTCCGGGTCTTCTACGTTTGAGAAAATTACATAATTGATATCACCGGTATCAAAGCTAATAAGTGTACTGTCCGTCAATCCAATTGAATCTATCGGATCTATCCAGTACTCATATGAATATACTTCCTTGGAAATAAACTGCTTAGACTCATCCAACGAAAATACACTTATCACACCATTAACAAAATCATTTATCACCTGACGGTCAAGGAGTATCAAGCTGGGTTTTATCTTACCACTTACCTTGCTTACAGAGTATATTCCGGTCAATTCCTTACCTGTCGATGCCACATCTTGCAGGTTCAGCTCATCACCGTACATTTCAATAACTTCGATATTTTCATCGAAAACATTTATCGCAACAGGGTGATTAGCCATCTCTTCGATATCTGACAATATTTCCTCATAGCTTTCGCCCTGAGCCAGATGCTCATCAATATATTCACGTATTACAAGAGCATCTCGCAACGAATCATTCAGCTTACTCTGAAAAATACTTCCGATTGAAGCTGCCATAATTCCAACCACAGCAAGAGCACCTGTAATTACAGCCAACAGCAATTTAATGATAGGAGGCGCTACACTCTTGTTCTTTAATTGTCTGATCTTTTTCTCGGTATAACTCTTCATGTTCCCAATACCTTAATATGATGAAAAAAAGAGAGCTTGGAGACTCCAAACTCTCTCTAAAAATCATGTACTTACAAATTACAGATTAACTGAACCCTCAACACCGTCTGCAGTGTAGTAAGCAATGCCGTTCTCAGGCTGATAGTAAACCTTGATTTCCTTTGCGTTCTTAGCTACAGCCTTAACTGCTGCAACGATATCATCAACAGCGATCTGACCGCCCTGGAACTCGATTACTACAGACTCAGAAGCCTTAGCTGCCTTCTTGGGAGCTGCTGCCTTCTTTGCTGCAGCCTTAGGAGCTGCCTTCTTCTCTGCCTTGGGAGCTGCTTCCTTCTTTTCAGCCTTAGGTGCTGCTTCCTTCTTAGGAGCTGCTGCCTTCTTCTCTGCCTTAGGTGCTGCTTCCTTCTTGGGAGCTGCTGCCTTCTTCTCTGCCTTAGGTGCTGCTTCCTTCTTCTCTACTACGGGTGCCTTTACTTCTTCTGCCTTAACTGCGGTATCTGCTGCTTTCTTTGCTGCCATGATCATATTCTCCCTTCATGGAAAATCTAATATAAATAACAAATTCTACTCACGAAAAATAAGCATTTTTCGTCCGACGTTGACATAATATATCCAAATTTTTTCTTTGTCAACTTTTACCAATATTATAAATGGCCGAAATTCCTTTATTTTAATAGGTTTCTCGGCCATTTTACGATTACTTATATTCACTTTTTAATCATTTTATTGTTAATGTGCACAATTTTTGCCAAGTACATTTTTTTGCTTTTATAAAAAAGGAAGAAAATGTGACTAAACCTGTAAAATCCGTGCTATTTTTACCTAAATGATTAGTAATTCTCTTTTATGAACTTACGAAGAGCGGGAAGTGAACGTTCTACCTTGTCTGTTCCTATGCAGTACGCCATACGGAAATATCCGGGTGCACCGAAAGTATCGGCAGGAACAAGAATGAGATCGTATGCAAGTGCCTTCTTGGAGAATGCCTTGGCATCAGCTTCGGGAGCCTTGGGGAAAATATAGAAGGTTCCGTCCGGCTTAACTACCTCGATGCCCAAATCAACAAGCTCATTATAAATAAGATTCATATTGGTCTCATATACAGAGAGGTCTGATGTCAGATCAAGCACCTCAGCCATTGCGAGCTGAATAACGGATGAAGGACAGTTGTGTCCGATTCCACGCGAAATCTGTCCGCACATAGGAACCATAAACTCTGCACCCTCAGCTTTGGGATTAACTGCCAAATAACCGATTCTCTCTCCGGGAACAGAAAGGCTCTTAGAGAATGAATAGCACATAATAGTGTTGTCATAAAACTTAGATACACATGGAGCCTGCTTACCGCCGAATACAATTTCTCTGTAAGGCTCATCGGTAATCAGATAGATAGGATGACCATACTGCTTTGACTTCTCAGTCATGAGGTCCGCAAGCTTCTTGAGAGTCTCCTCAGAATAAACCACACCGGTAGGATTGTTGGGAGTATTGATCATTACCGCCATTACCTTCTCGGTCATCATTTCTGCGGTCTTGTCAAAATTAATCTGAAAATCTACAAAATTCGGAGGTACAACCTTGAGAGTAGCTCCGGTCAAATCAACGTAAGGATGATACTCAGGGAAAAAGGGTGCGAATGTAAGAATCTCATCACCGGGCTGAGTAACCAGTCTGAATGCATGTGCAAGAGCACTGGCTGCCGCACTGGTCATAAAAATATGCTCTGCTCTGTAAGGGATTCCGAATCTCTTCTCAAGAGAAGCCGCTACCTTTTCTCTGACAGAGGTGATACCGAGGCTGGGGCTGTATCCGTGCACTGCCTGGCCATCCAGAGTCTGAATAGCCTTGATAATGGCATCATTAAACTCCTTGGGAACAGCTACACTGGGATTGCCGAGACTGTAATCAAATACATTCTCATAACCAATCTCCTTGCCACGCGCGGTTGCAAACTCTGAAAGCTCGCGGATTACAGATTTTCCGCCAAGCATATCCTTATATTTCTGTACAAGCATCTTATCATCCTCTCTACGAAACAATCTATTTCTAAATCAGCTGTGTCAGGTACATTACCAACACAATCAAAGCTATGTGTGCGGGGTAAAATATATAGAAGAAATACTTTGACCCATTGCCACGTTTTCCGTTATATTTTCTAATCAACAATACATCGATAAATGCAGGGATTTCAAACAAATTGTTCAGGCACAATCCCGCTACAGATACCGCCATTCCCACCGTTTTGTTGCGCTTAGCCATCACGTACATGATAAAAATAGCAAGGACTCCGACACCCGCATAATCAGTGCCGAACCAATCTGCTATCATCATACCAAAGCCGAGAAAGCTCAATGAACTGCTGATGGCTCGTGCCTTTTCCTTGGAAACCCTCTGACCGTATATGAACAATGCAATTAATGTAACCAGTGCCGTACCGAGCCATACCTGTGCAAAGAGAAACGGCTGCATCGCCAATGTATCGTCAAAACACAGAATCGAATATATCTCATAAGCTGCATATGCTGTAGGAACCAGGCATACCAGTATTCTGAAACAAATCGCCACAAACCCGCCGGGCGCATACTTTTTCAAAGTCTCAGAGCCCCATATTACCGCAATCCCTATCAACAATGTATAGAAAACGTTAGTAGGTGCCATCAGATGCAAAAAACTTCCGCCCAGCCCCTCTACCGCTATTGTAAAAGGTATCTCTGATATCAGTGCAAATACCAAAAGCCTGAGCATATATTTCCAGCGGCTTCGTGTTTTGAAAAATCCTTCCACGAGGAAGAATGCAAAAATCGGGAAGCTGATTCTTCCGACAGCTCGCAAAGAATAGTACACCAACTCCTCCGGCTTTATCTTCATGCTGCCATTCTCAAACAACACAATTCCGGTCTTGAAAATGCCTGACGTAATCAGCCTGTACACCACAAATGCGGTCACATGATCGATAAACATACAGATAACCGCAATCATTTTCAGAGTACTCGCGGTAAGACCGGGCCGCATTTCTTCAGCGCTACCCATACCTGTTTTTTTATTACTCATTACAACTACGCCTTATTCCTCGTCGATTTTCTCAGAGGTCTTTTTTGCAGCATTATCATTCTCATTGATAGCATCATATACCTTGTCCACGCCAACCTTTACAGACTTGCATACTACCTTGCCGAGTCCGTAAAGAGCTCCTCCGATATTATATACTGTATCTTTCCACTCATTTGTAAGTGATTCCTTCTTATCCATATTATTATCCTTTCCGCAGACAAAACCATTCATCCGCCCATATACCATTACTAATCATAATATCACAGTAATGCACTTTTTACACGCACAGCAGTTATAAAAGTATGGATAGTTGTTGACAGATTATCGGTTTTTCATTAAACTATCTCTATCACTCGTTGTAAGGGGAACGTCTGGTCACGAAATCTGGTCTCGCGCAATGCGACCCTGTGAACCGTGTCAGGACGGGAACGTAGCAGCACTAAACAGATGCTCCATGTGCCGTGAGGGCGCTGGGTGAACTGGTTAGGCGTTTCTCTTACAGCGAGTGATTTTCTATGTCAAAAAACAGGAATCAAAACATAAAACAGAAACAAAAAGAATTAAGCTTACTATATAAATACGAGACTTCGATATAAACATACGGAGATAAAAATGTTCACCGAAACCGGCACCGATACAACCAAATATCTGTCAGAATGCAGACTATGTCCACGCAACTGCGGTGTTAATCGTGCTGCAGGTAATGTCGGATACTGTGGTCAGGGGGCTTCAATACGCGCCGCACGCGCTGCCCTCCATTATTGGGAAGAACCCGTTCTTTCAGGTTCAACCGGTTCCGGTGCAGTATTTTTCTCAGGCTGTAATCTCAAATGCATATTCTGCCAGAACCATAGCATTGCTCTCGGCGAATGTGGACGTGAAATCAGTGTCGAAAGACTGTCGGAAATCTTCCTCGAGCTACAAAATAAAGGAGCTCACAACATCAACCTGGTGACCGGTACCCCTTATATACCTCACATCAGGAAAGCTCTCATCATAGCAAAATCCAATGGTCTTACAATCCCCATAGTATACAATTCCGGAGGCTATGAAAATGTCGAAGCCTTAAAAATGCTCGACGGATTAATCGATGTATATTTGCCTGATATGAAGTACTGTTCTTCCGAACTGTCTTCTCTATATTCCAAGGCTCCCGATTATTTTGAAAAAGCCTGTGCTGCTATAGATGAAATGGTTCGCCAGGTTGGGCAACCGATTATTGTTCCTTCCCAACTCACGGAACAATATGACTATAACGGAGATCCTCTCATGCTTATGAAAAAAGGTGTCATCGTAAGACACCTTCTGCTTCCCGGTCAGACAAAAGACAGTAAAAAAATACTGCGCCATCTTCATGAAACCTATGGCGACAGTATATACATAAGCATAATGAATCAGTATACCCCTCTGCCCCATGTTGCTGATATTTCCGATCTCAATCGCAAAGTAACACAAGAAGAATATGGCAAAGTTGTCAACTTTGCTATTCGCCTCGGTATCACCAATGCATTTATCCAGGATGGAGATACTGCTGAAGAAAGCTTTATACCGCCCTTCGATTACGAGGGAATCTAAAAAACCGACGCTTCTATTAAAATAAAAGCGCCGGTTTTCTACTATTATTCATACTGATTGTTTTTCTTAACGTAATCCAGATATCTCTGTACCATCATCGCAATCTTGTAGGTCAAAGCATCCTCAAATTCCCTGAGGTTAAGGCCTGTAGCCTTCTGTACCTTTTCAATTCTGTAAATAATGGTATTTCTATGCAGATAAAGCTGCTCGGAAGTCTGTGATACATTCAGGTTGTTCTCGAAGAACTTGTTGAGCATCGCAATAGTGTCCTCGTCAAGCTCCTCCGGAATTCCGTCACCAAATACTTCCTCGATAAACATCTCACAGAGATTAAGCGGAAGCTGATATATCAATCTTCCGATACCTAGAGCAGAATATGCGGCAATGCTCTTCTCCTCATAGAAGATACGGCTTACCTCAAGAGCAAGCTTAGCTTCCTTGTACGATTTAGACACATCACGCAACTCGCTGATAGCATTTCCGTAAGCAACCTTAACATTGGTCATTGCCTCGGTATTCACCAAAGAAACAATCTGCTTGGCAACCTCCTCGAGCATATCCTCTGTAGGTGATGCCTCGAAAGTCTTAATCAAAATAATCTTGTCCTCATCAACTGCGGTAACAGCACTTCCGCTCTGTGTAGAATACATTCCGCGAAGCAGCTCGGTAATCATACCATTCATTGCTCTGTCTGCATCCACCAAAAATACTACACGACAGCTGTTGGGATCTATATGAAGCTTCTTGGCACGATTGTATATGTCCACAAGAAGCATATTATCCAATATCAAATTTTGGTAAAAGCTGTTCTTATCATATTTTTCCTGATAAGCAACCATAAGTGCCTGAAGCTGCGAAACAGCTATTTTGGCAACTGTGTATGCCGAATCGTCGGGTCCTGAAGAAGCCACTATATAAATAAGGCTGTTCTCCTCATAGAGCTTCATAAGATGATATCCCGATACAACCTGACTGTCTGCGGGAGATTTTACAAAGCTGTCTACGATATTATAATCAATCTCAATATTACCGGCTGTAGCTATATTTCTGCCCTCGTCATCATAAACGGCAAGGTTAACCTTAGTAATAGAATTGAGATCATCTATACTGTTTTGAATAATCTGATTAGTAATCATTTTATACCTTGAAAAATGCCCCGGCAAAGATTGCCGGGGCAATAGTTTTAACTGTAATTATAAGACTAGTTGGTAATGGTCTTCTCAGTTTCCTTATCGAATACGTGAATCTTCTCAACGTCGATAGCAAACTTGATAGCATCGCCGGGTCTAGCAGTTGTACGAGAATCAACTCTAGCGGTGATAGGGAACTCCTGGAGATCGAAGTAGAGATATACTTCAGCGCCGAGAAGCTCGTAAACCTTAATGGTTGACTCGAATACTGACTGAGGTGAAGATGCGATGAACATCTCTGAATCATAAACGTCCTCAGGACGGATACCGAAGGTAACAACCTTTCCGTCATAACCACCCTCAACAAGCTTCTTTGACTTTGCGGGAGGAAGAGGAATGCTGTGATCAGCGATCTCAAGGTAAGCAACATCGCCTTCGATTCTAACGATAGCATCGAGGAAGTTCATCTGAGGAGATCCCATGAATCCTGCAACGAAGAGGTTTACGGGCTTCTCATAGAGGTTCTGAGGGGTATCAACCTGCTGGATAACACCGTCCTTCATAACTACGATTCTATCACCAAGGGTCATAGCCTCTGTCTGGTCGTGGGTAACGTAGATGATGGTGGTACCAAGTCTCTGGTGAAGCTTAGCAATCTCAATTCTCATCTGTACACGAAGCTTTGCATCGAGGTTTGAAAGAGGCTCGTCCATGAGGAATACCTTAGGATTACGTACGATAGCACGTCCCATGGCAACACGCTGTCTCTGACCACCTGAAAGAGCCTTGGGCTTACGATCAAGGAGAGCGGTAAGGTCGAGGATCTTAGCTGCCTCGTTTACCATCTTATCGATCTGATCCTTAGGAACCTTTCTAAGCTTAAGACCGAATGCCATGTTATCACGAACTGACATATGAGGATACAGAGCGTAGTTCTGGAATACCATCGCGATATCACGATCCTTAGGCTCTACATCGTTAACGAGTCTGTCGCCGATTCTCAATTCACCTGAAGAAATATCCTCAAGTCCAGCGATCATACGAAGAGTTGTTGACTTACCACATCCAGAAGGTCCTACGAAGATGATGAACTCCTGGTCAGCGATCTCAAGGTTGAAGTTCTTAACAGCCTCAAAGCCGTTAGGATATACCTTGCAAATGTTCTTTAAAGACAAACCTGCCATTGTAATGACTCCTTTCAAATATGGGTTTGAAAATTTTACAAGCATCAGTATAACTTTTTGATGCTATAGTTACCATACTAACAATAAACAAATATTTATGTGCATTTTGGAAATATTGACCTTTTTAAGCCTTTTTTAAGTATTTGAGGGTCAAAATGTCTAAACGCTCCGTCTGTTTGTGGTTATTTTGACCACAATTCGGTACTTTTGTGCAAAAAATGCACTATTTATCGGCTGTTGGAATCGTCTCTATCTTCAAAAATATGCTCATCCTCACTGCCGGGCTCGGGAATACCCATAGCCTCGTTTGCCGCCTTTTCCATCTTGAGAAATGCCTTATTATACAGAAGAACTGCGATAAAAGCGGGCAATGAAACTCCAAACAAAATGTACGCCGGCAAAAGAACCAGGAAATTGTAGGTAATATATGCCGGAGCTACCATCAGTAACAAAATCAACAATGTTCTGAAGGGATTTGAGAATGCCAAAAGAATCGAAGACTTAATGGTATTACCTATTGTATTGCTGAATCTGCTCTGTACCGGAAAAATCATTACGGTCAGGAATGCAGCCAACAACACTGCTGCCGAAAGCATTATTCTTATATAGGTAGGAACTGTATCCACATACATACTCTGTACCACATAAAGCAGGTATGAAGGTATCAGCATAATAATCACTATAATAAAGAACAATACCGTGGACTGTCTGAAGTTTTCCTTAAAGGATCTGAAATACATCTTAAGTATTCCGCTGTCCTCATCGCGTCTGATTTTCAAGCAACAGTAAAAATTAGCTGTAATTGCGGCTCCTGCGGTAATCACAGGCACGCACAGCAAAAGTGTCAATACATTCAAAATCATAATATCCGTAATTCTTCCAAGGAAGTTTATTATCGGATTTTCGGGACTAAATAATTTTGCCATTTCAATTCTCGCATTTCATTACAAAAAAACATTACAAATTCTTTTCCATCGGAGTCACTCTGATTCCGTCATGAACAATTTCTTTTCCGATTACGGTAAAGCCGTTATTCTTGTAGAATTCAACCGCATACGGAGCTGCCTTGACGAACAGCCGCTTCTCTCCCATTTCATCCCTGACATAGCTGCCGAGCAGTTCTATCAGTATACTTCCCACTCCCTGCCTGTGATATTCCTCATCCACAAACAACAGCGAGAGAATATTAATATTTCTGAGAGATCCGACACCGATGATTCGCTCTCCGTCCACAGCCACCATGACCTTGTAGGTACCGTTCAGGAATGCTCTGTAAATATCATCATCGGATATAAATTCAAAAAAGGCCTTAACCCCTTCTTCCGTATAATCGCAGGCTTCAAATTTCATAAATGTCTTCCACGACATCATCATGGCCGATTTCCATTCATGTTTTCTGGCCCACCTGAAATCATATGGGGTGGTCTGAAATAATTTTACAATTTCTCTAGGATCCAATTGTAGATATCCTCTTTCACCGTGTCACGGTCGTCTTCGTTCAGAATCTCATGCCTGTCTCCTGGATACAATTTGAGTGATATATCCTTCACTCCCACCGCAGCCAAACTGTCACGCGCCTGCTCTACTCCTTTTCCGTAATCGCCGACCGGATCCTCCGCTCCGGCTACGAAAAATATAGGTAAATCTTTGGGCACACCCTCCAGATTTTTTCTGTTGTGAAGTCTGCTTATCAGTTCAAATAAGGTTCTGAAACCGTTGACGGTAAAAAGTCTTCCGCACAGCGGGTCGTCAATATATTTATCAACATTGGCTTCATTGACACTCAGCCAGTCAAATTCGGTCCTCGGCTTGGCAATACGCTTATTGTAGCTGCCGAAAGCCAATCCATTAATAAATTTTGCGGGATGCTTGTCTCCCAAAAAAGTCTTCTGAAACCCTGCCAAAAATTTTGATACACCTATCAAAGCCTTCGGTTGCATTCCCGTACCCATGATTACAGCAGCGTTAATGCCCGAACCATATCTGCAGATATAGTTTCTGGCGATAAATGATCCCATACTGTGTCCCAACAAAATGTAGGGAACTCCCGGATAGAGTTCCTGCGTCATTTTCTTGAGTCTGTGAACATCACGGACCACAACCGTGGCTGGATCCTGCTCACAGAAATATCCATAGGTACCACCCTCAGGCACAGATTTGCCGTGTCCAAGATGATCATCACCGGTAACGACGAATCCCCTATCCGTCATATATTCGGCGATATCCTCATATCTCTCAACATATTCCGCCATACCGTGGACTATCTGAAAGATACCCCTGACTTCCCCATTGTCAGGAGTATATCTCACGGCGTGAATACGGCTCACACCATCGCGGGATTCATAAAAAAATTCTTCTTTTTTCATTCGCTATACCCCGTTTGTTTCTGTTCAATTAATTACCATTCATGGAATCCTCAATGCATTCGCACCCGAATTGCTCCGCAATTCTTTCCCGGTGCTTCGCACCTAAGGCTGCTTATGCATCTTCGGTTCCCTATTCGGAATATACATCCTCTCGCTCACGCCTTTATGCAAGCATAGGCGTGTACTCGAGTATGCATATTCCTATGAATGGTAATACGTTATCTTAGCATATCTCTGCGCCGGCAGGCATTGCCTTTTCGGGAGTCATAAGTGCGAGATTGCCGTCTGCATCCTCTGCGCAGAGAAGCATACCCTCACTCATCTCTCCTGCGATAGCTCTGGGCTGGAGGTTTACAAGTACCATAACCTTCTTGCCTACCATCTCCTCGGGAGAGTATGAAGACTTGATTCCTGAAAGGATTGTCTTAACCTGACTGCCGATCTTTACTGTATTCTTAAGAAGCTTCTTAGACTTGGGAACTGCCTCGCAGGCAATGATTTCACCAACCTGGAACTGAAGCTTTGCAAAATCATCATAAGTGATGGTTTCCTTAGGCTCGATATCAATGACGGGCTCCTCTACCTTCTCGGCTTCGGGAGTGATTCCGT
>JAKSRV010000062.1 GCA_024403435.1 Lachnospiraceae bacterium | reverse complement strand
AGAGCCTTTATGAGTGTCGGTTCTGCGACTATGACATCCGTATACCCCATAGCGATGCATTTTCTTATAGTATCGATTAGAAATGCTCTCTGCTCGTCCCCATAGTACAATCCGTTGAATGCTATGCTTACGGGCACATTGTATTTTTCTATCATCTTTCTGAGGATCAGAAGCTCACTCTCAGAACCAATCTGTACGTTGTAATATACGACCTCTCGCCTGTTGGCCGGATACTTCCTGCCATAGCGCATCATATACTCGCCGGGGACATAACCGCAGAAGCATTCATCCGCTCCGGCCTGTACATAGTTCTCATAATCATCGATGCTGCCGATACCTGCTACTATTTTCATACTCATAGATTCAGCACCACCCTTCTCGGAGCTGTATACGCATCACTGACACTTTCTATAGCTGCATATCCCACGCCAAACAGGCTGTTGTATCGACCTATCATATTTAGATGTGCAGGATATGCGAACACCTTGCGCTCGCACTCATGTGAGCAGGCATTCACCCTTTCCTGATTACCGCGTCCACCGTTATTTACAGCTGCATACAGAGGGCAAAATGTACCTGTATTGGTCTGGTAATACGGGAAGTATACCGCCGATGCTTTACTGCCCATATCGCCCTTCATATCCTCCGCGTATTTCATTCGAGGATCTCTTCTATATTTATCGAGGAGGATTCCGTTTACCACTGTACTCGAGCTGTACTTATCCTCTGCATATTTACGCATACCTATATCGTTCACACATATTTCTGCCTGTGGGAATCTGCTTACGCATTTATCTATATACTCACAGACTTCTTCGTATTTTGATTCGGGTATCGGAGGCAGGACTATCGTTATCTCCAATCCCTCCGACAGCGATTTTTCGGCTACACGCATCACTGTATCCGCATCCGGTATGAGGTTATAGCAATACTCGTTTCCGATGTGGAGTCTGTCTATTTTAGCGTGTGCGAAGGGATGCTTTTCCAGATGATTTTTCTCAAATACGGACATAACAAACTCGTCGGTATGCATCCTCAGATACATATCGACGAGTTCTATTGTTTCAAGACTGTAGGCAATCTCACAGGCCTCCTCTGCGACCATTCTTGCACAATGCTTTACAGAAGCACGTTCAGACATAATTGCTGTCGCAAAGCACTCCAACTGGGCCTCGTAATCCTCTGCGTAGATTTCCTCTTGCTCGCAAGGATAGCCGGCCATCTGAGCCGACATTTCGGCATCGGACAGGTTCAGCTTACAATCTATATATTTCATGTATTCTTTTGTCAGCGAGCTCGCCTGTCTGCGATACTCGCTGTCGTTTGATTTTACCGCATATACGGTATAGTATTCGGTTCCGCTCTCGACTGATGTATTGTCATCTGTCAGCTCGATACTTACTCCGGAATATGATTTTTCATCCCATCCATAGAACGACATCTCTATGCGGCTGAGTCTTCCGTGAACCTGCTCGTAATCCACCGGCAATCTGAAGGTAAATCCGTCGGCACTGAGCTCCAGTACCCTGATTTCAGTGGATACGCCGTCTTCACTATATACTTTTCCACACATTATCGCATATGGAATCATTCCGTCTTACCACAACAAATAATATATATCGTTATAATAGATCTGCATTCTCACGATACCGCTGTCATCATTGTAGGTGAACATTACGACATCGCCTTCATGGTATTTGCCATCCTTCTCGTCGTATACCAATATATACAGCGTATTGATATAGCCCTCTTCATCGTATGTTCCCCATGTGACTGAGTACGGATTGTTCGCATCATCGATGTAGAGCAATCCCGAACCGTCCTCACAGAATACAGCCTCTGTAAACCTGTAGTTACCGTCCTCATCGTATCCGGGCATATCGTATATCTCACTGCCTTCCTGATACAGATAACCGTACCAACGGTCACACAGCAAATGTGTATCTACATAAGCATAGGTCAGATTTTCATAATCTGCCAACATATATCTGTCGGTCACATCATCATGGATGCAATCTACTACCGTAATGGCATCTTCACATTCTACAGTCATCCATTCATCATAACCGAATGTGCAATTTTTGAAGGATACCGTCTTGAAGTAGTATCCCATTCTGAAGTTGAAGCCATCTTCGTTGTCGATAAAGGTACAGCCGTCAAAATACCAATTGCCTGCAGAGTATTGAATATCTGCGGGTCCATAGGCATTGTGTGTCAGCACAGTATCATATACGAACCAGTCACCCTCACAGTATACCGCATATATTCCGTTACCTGATACATCGGTAGACTTGATAGCGTTCAGTTCACCGTTTTTGCATGAATAGAACTGTAAAAAGCTCTCGTAACTCTGATGAGTTCCCTGATTCGTAAACTCTATATTGTTGAGCCTTATATTATGACACTCCGAGAATACAAGGCATGAGGAATTATCTCTGAAATCTGATACGAATTTTACATCCTGCGAATTGAAATCTCCCTCACCTACGATTGACATATTATTGCATCCGAAGAACTGTATTTCATAACCGCCACCGTAAAACGATGAAGCATATACATACACAAAATCCTCAGACCAGCTTTCAGGACTTCTCATGGCATCGAAATATTGAGTAAAATTGTACTCTCCCGCAGCTACGGTTATGGTTCTGTCAGGTCCTATAGCCTTGAAGAAATCATCCAGATTGTCGACATAGTATTCGGTCTCGGCTGCAGCCGGTCCTGCCGGCTCCTCCTCAAACTCACACTTAGCATCAAAAATGTATCCCTCTTCGCCTTCTAAGACACCGTAGTTTAACGCTGTTGCTTCGTCATAACCGAATATGCACTCGTTGAATGTAATGTTGTTGCTCGCATCTTTATTTATGAACTGATTTTTTACGTCGTTCGAGAAAAACGAGCACTCGTCAAAACTGATTTCACTGCCGCTCGCCTTGATAAGCGTACCGCCCATCTCGTGAATAAAGCACTTATCAAAGGCTATCTCATTACCTTTTCTGACATTCAGCGCTCCTGCAGCACAATCGAATATATCAGCTTCATCCATAGTAAATTCGGTTACGTTTGTAAGGGTGATACCGTATCCTTCAGCACCCGACAGATTTACTCTTTTCAGCTCGATGTTTTCGCAGTCCTTGAAAGACAATACATCGCCATTGGCATTTTCTCTGTGTCTCGAATGTGTCATGGACACGTCACTGATAGATATATCCTTGCAATCGACGAACTTCATCACCGATGCATAAGCGGAACTGTTGCTCCACTCTACATTCGCGTCCTTCTTGCACTCAATCGTCAGATGGCTTACATTCTCAACGATAACCTGGTATCCGTCGTCGGTGGCTTCGATTTTGACATATTTATGAGCCTTGTTGAACTCATTGCCGTTATCGCCGTACAGTTCCTTAAGCTCTGTCGAAAAATTGTAGTCACCTTCCTTGAGCGTGATATTGGTATTGGGCTTGATGGCATCTAAGAGCTTACTCACACTCTTTACAGACACCTCTTCTATAGTTGCATTCTCTGAAGAAGTGTGACTGAGCAAATTGCTCACATTCGTGCAACCGGTATTGGTTATCATCATGCCCACCGCCATCACTACAGCGGCCAGGATTTTTCTATTCTTGGCAAAACTCTTTCCCATTTTCCCCTCTTACATCTCAGGACATTGGTTAAGCCTCAGTAATCACACCCGCGATGGCTGTAGCAGCCGCTGTTGCAGGCGATGCAAGATAAATCTTTACCTTACTGGTGCCCATACGTCCGAGGAAGTTTCTGTTGTTGGTAGCTACTACCACCTCGTTGTCCGAAAGGATACCGCCTCCGCGACCACAGCAGAGTCCGCATCCGGGGGTAGTAATGATAGCTCCTGCATCTGACAGGATTTCAAGTGTACCGTCTGCAAGTGCCTCTCTGTAAATCTTGCGGCTTGCAGGGGTTACGATCATCTTGAGATAAGGAGCGATATGCTTGCCCTTAAGGATAGCTGCAGCAGTCTGAAGGTCCTCAAGTCTTCCGTTGGTACATGAGCCGAGGAATACCTGGTCTACCTTGGTACCTGCCACTTCGCTTACGGGCTTGATATTGTCTACAAGGCTGGGACATGCCATTACGGGCACGAGCTCCTCAGCATTGTAATGAAGTACTCTAGAATATACGGCATCCTCGTCTGCACGAAGAGCCTTCATAGAATCGTCATAAGGGATGTTGCAGTACTCGCAGGTCTTCTCATCGGGTGCAAATACACCGCACTTGGCACCTGCTTCAACAGCCATATTTGACATGGTCATACGGCTCGCAACGCTCATGGCATCGATGGTGCTTCCGCTGAACTCAAGAGACTGATAAGTAGCTCCCGAAGCGGTGAGGTCACCGATTATTCTGAGGATTACATCCTTGGAAGTAACATTTGAAGGAAGCACACCGTCAACCACAACCTTAATTGACTCGGGAACCTTCATCCAGAGCTGGCCTGTTCCGAGGATACCTGCCATCTCTGTGTATCCGATACCTGTAGAGAATGCACCTACACATCCGTAGGTTACGGTGTGGCTGTCAGTACCGAATGCGATATCACCGGGCTTAACATATCCGGCTTCTGTCATCAGCTGATGGCAGATACCGTCGGTTCTGTGTACGTTCTTGAGACCATACTTTTCTGCGAAAGCATCTCCCTCACGGAAATGTCTCGAATCGTCTGTCTGAGTAGCGGGAAGGAAATGGTCGTAGATAAGTACTACCTTGTCGGGATCCCACACCTTGGTAAATCCCATCTCCTCAAACTTCTGTACAGCAAAAGGAACCATTATATCGTCAATCATGCACCAGTCAACGTCTGCTGTTACGATATCTCCGGGCTTAACCTCATGACCAACCTTGTTACCGATAATTTTCTCAATTAATGTATGTGCCATTGTCATTACACCTCCAGTCCGTTGCGCTTGCGCATAGCCTTTACAAGGCCGCCTGCATTAAGGATTTCCAAAAGATTCTCGGGAAGAGATGCTATCTCATACTCTTTTCCGTTGTACTCAATCTTCTGTCCGGGTGTAACTGTAGCACTGTCACCTTCAGTCACTGCATCATAGAGATCTGCGTTCTCGATGAGAAGGAGTCCGTTGTTAATAGCGTTTCTGAAGAAGATTCTTGCGTATGATTTTGCAACAACGCACGAAATACCAAGTGCCTTGACAACCTCAGGTGCCTGTTCTCTCGAAGATCCGCAGCCGAAATTTTTACCTGCTACAATCATGTCTCCGGGCTGAATCAGTCCTGCCAGCTCGGGGCGCAGGGGTGAAAATGCATAGGGCTTCATATCTTCTACAGTCTTGAGTGCAAGATACTCGGTAGGAAGAATAATATCTGTATCAATGTCGTCGCCAAGAACCCAAATCTTGGCAGTAAATGACTGGCTCATTTTACTTCTCCTTTATATTGACAAGAATCAGCCGGTAATATTTGCCGACTGATTCAAAATTTACATATTTTTTTAGAAAATACTTAATTTCTATACTCTGTCTGCGGTAGTAATCTCACCTGCGATTGCAGATGCGGTAACGGTAGCTGCAGATGCAAGGTATACAAATGAATCCTTGTGACCTGCACGACCCTTGAAGTTTCTGGTACCGGTAGAGATCAATGTCTCGCCCTCACCGATTACACCCTGACAAGCACCCCAGCATACTGAGCAGTTGGGATTCATTACGATGGCTCCTGCCTCCATGAAGATATCAAGGAGTCCTTCCTGCATAGCCTGCTTGTATACGGCACGGCTTGCGGGTACTACCAGGAATCTTACCTTGGGAGCAACCTTCTTGCCCTTGATTACAGCTGCACCTGCTCTGAGGTCCTCGATGCGTCCGTTGTTGCATGATCCGAGGAATGCCTCGTCGATGTGAACACCGTAGCACTCGCTTGCGGGTACTACATTGTCTACGAAATGAGGCTTGGCAACGATGGGCTGAATGGTAGAAAGGTCAATATCAATTACCTCGCTGAATACTGCATCGTCATCTGACTTGAAGCATGCCTTGGGCTCACGTCCGTGCTCCTTAAGGTAATCAAGTGCGATATCATCAACCTCCATAAGAGCGGTCTTGGCACCTGCCTCAACACAGAGGTTACATACAGAGATTCTGTCTGCCATAGAAAGAGTGTGAAGACCCTCTCCTGCGAACTCCATAGCCTTGTAATTTGCACCGTTGGCACTGATCTTACCGATGATGGTAAGGATCAGGTCTCTTGCATATACGCCTTCAGGAAGCTTGCCTGTGAGGTTGAAACGAATAGTCTCGGGTACAAGGAGCCATGAGGTTCCGGTAACCATTGCATAGAGATAATCTGTGCAGCCTACACCGGTACCGAAAGCACCGAGTGCACCGTATGCACAGGTATGTGAATCCGCACCGAAAATCAACTCTCCGGGGCAAACATGATTTTCCATCATAATCTGATGACATACACCCTCGCCCTCATAGAAGGTGATTCCGTGCTCTTTTGCAAAATCACGCATCTTCTTCTGTGAAGCAGCGGTCTTGGGGCTGTCAGCAGGGATATTGTGGTCTACAATCCATACAAGCTTGCTTACATCTGCAATCTTGGGATTCTTGAGCTTATTGTTGTACATATCGATGGTAAGATGTGTGGTACCGTCATTACTCATCAGCTTGTCCAAAGTAACAGTCTCGATATCGCCTGCCTTGGTGCACTCTACACCTGCTGCGCGGGCGATAATCTTTTCAGCCATAGTCATTCCCATCGTATTAATCCTCCTTATTCAGGGATGCAATCAAACCGCCCTGATCCAAAATAGCCTGCATCTGTGCAGGAAGCTTGGTACATGAGAATTCACGACCGTTAGCTGTAATAACACCTTTTTCAAGGTCAAGTTCCATAGAATCGCCGTCAGCTACTGCATCATAGAGCTCCTTGCTGACGATAACGGGCATTCCGATATTGATCGAATTGCGATAGAAAATTCTTGCAAATGACTTTGCAATGACAGCCTTAACTCCGAGTGCCTTGAGTACGCTGGGAGCCTGCTCTCTTGATGATCCGCAACCGAAATTCTCATCGGCAACTACAAAGTCACCGGGCTGAACCTGTGCTGCGAACTCCGAATTTAATGACTCGAAAGTGTGAGTCTTCATTTCATCGATGGTGGGGAACAGAAGGTACTGAGAAGCGATAATCTGGTCAGTATCTACGTCCTTGTCAAAACGAAATATTTTTCCCATAATTCCTCCAAAAATAATAATTAATAATTATACCCAATCTGTAAACGGCTGTTCAAGTGTCTATTTTACTGCATTTAGGCGTTTTCGCCTGCTCTGCACACTTCCCTTTAGTCTACATCTGAGCCAATATATATTCCTTAACCTTGTCGAGCTTGCTGCGCTCCCAAGCCTTTTCCTTCTCCCTCTCGGCCAACGGGCAGATAATGAAAAAGTCGAGTGCTTCTCCCTCTACTCTGCCGCTTCTCTTGGGATTGGCAAAATGCTCTGCCCATTTGGCTTCATCAGCATTCTCATACTCTGCTTTATTGAGATATATCTGCTGCCTCTTGGTGGCTGCCACAAACATTTTGGCCGCAAGAGGTGCGAGGAGCTCATATTCCTCGGGCTGCACATCCTCGAATATATCAGGTAGCTTGCTGTGAACCACATGCTCGGGACCACGCTCAATCTTCAGACCAAAGCCTTCGTAGCTGTAACTATCCTCAGTAAAATCAAGCTTTACCAACAGACCTTTTTCTGTATTGAACTGTGCGCGCTGATAATCCGTATCAAATATAAAATTACCCAATGAGTAAAATATTACTTTGTCGCCTACTGTCTCATAGTTCATAGGGACATGCGGATGATGCGCCACTATGATATCCGCCCCCATATCTAGGAACATATGATATCTGTCGCGTGTATAAGGTGAAGGCAGCGAGGTAAATTCCTCTCCTCCGTGTGCCACTATCACACACCATCTGCACTTTTCTTTTATTTCATCGATATTTTTCTGAATCACGTCGAGCTCGTTCCAAAGCAGACAGCCTGCCTTGTCCTCGCCTGCGGGCTTACAGCCTCTTCTGTAGCCTACGCTGAATATTCCTATTCCGCCTGCTTCATCGAGGTATATCGGTCTGCTCGCCTCATCGTGATTCATACCGGCACCTACAGTGAGAGCACCGAATTCACGAGCCTCTCTGAGAGTGCATTCCACACCCATATCTCCCGCATCCATCATATGATTGTTGCAGAGATTCCAGATGTCGGCATGCATATTGCGAAGCACCTTAGTCGCTTCGGGATTCATAGTGTGCAGCAGCTGCTGCACGCCTTCCGTGGCAGTATTGGTCTCCTGCCTTACCAACGGTCCCTCTACATTCGCAATCACATGATCGGCACTGTGGAGATAATCAAGAACCTCCTTGGACAGAAGCTCTTCATCCTCCCACTTTTTATCCATATATCTGTCGAATCCAATATCACCCGTAAAAATAAGTGATGTCTTTTCTTTCATATCAGTTTCCTTTACTGATTTTAATCAGACCAACTATTTCCTCGACACATTTATCAACGCCCAATGACGAAGTACAAATCATACGGTCATAATTGTATCTGTCGCCCCATTTACGACCGGTTGTATATTCATAGCTGGTCTTTCTGCGCTTATCGGTATCATTTATCTTTTTAAGCGCCTCATCCGCTGTACACTTATCGCTCTCCATTACACGCGCAACCTTAAAATCGGTGTCCGCATAGAAAAACAGATGAAGTGCATTCGGATTATCCTTCAAATAAAAGTCCGCACGACGACCCGCAAACACACAGTTGCCTTCCTCCGCTATCTTAGCGATGAACTTGCCCTGCTCCTCGAAGATATAATCGGTATCGTTGTTCGCCTCTGCAAATAATGGCGAAATCTCTCTAAAGATATTTCTGCGCACAGGCTTGTCATCAACGCTCTCGATATAGTGCTCGGAAACCATCAACTTGTCTGCGAGCTCGGCTATTATCTCTTTATCATAGAATTTATAGCCCAGAGCCTCTGCAACCTTCTGTCCGATTTCATAACCACCGCTTCCGTACTCACGACTGATTGTAATGATATTCTTCATAGGCCGTCCCTCCAATTATTTGAGTTCAAAATCCCTTTATTATATACCTTTATTAAATTTCAAAATCTACGCAGCTTCTTGATGCCATAAAAGGTCTTACTTTATTGTCGGCCACATCAACATGTGCCGGATGAACCGCATATCCCTTGAGAGCCTCAAAAGATTCAAATGTAGAATCAAGCATGAGGTCTCCGTTGGAGGTAGGAAGCATCTCGGTCTGAACCTTAATCTCTGTGAGACCGGGAACCTGACCTGCCAATCCTTCAAGACCTGTCTTTACGCCAAGCTTGATTTCCTCCTTTTTAGCATCATCGTACTCATCCTTGATTTTCCAAATAATAATATGCTTAACCATTTTGTCTCCTATTCTTTTATCAGCAAAAAATTATGCAGCCTTTTCCAGCTTCATAGCTACAATCTCGCCTATCTCCACGCCAAAGATACCGCACATAGCTGCGATATTTTCAAGTGAAGGGAGTGATTTTGCATTGAGCCACTTCCATACTGCCATTGCAGATACTCCAAGTTTCTCGGCCAAATCTGCATTGCTGAGTCCTGCGCCTACCATAAGGCGATATATTCTGTCCGCAGTTAATCTCTTGTCTATGACCATCTTTCCACCTCACAATGTCTCAAAAAACTATAGTTGGTTTTATTATAGCATATTTACGAGTAAAAAAGAATCTTGCTTGCGAGATTCTCCGCTTGCGGCGGGACGATTTGTAGACATTTTTCTATTACGCAAAAATAGGGTGGCATATACTGCCACCCTAATAGATTAATAAACCCATTTATAAATTGTGAATCCGAAATTAATATACTCCGGGCATTGCCTCAGCCTTAGCTACAGCATCCTCAAGAGTCATACCGGTAAATGCCTGTCCGTCGAAGATTCTTCCTGATTTTCCGTCATCGATAAATGCACCTACGATTACTCCGGGAACTGCACTCTCGGGAGCATTGGGAGCCTGACTTCCGCCGAGGTCGGTTCTGCACCATCCGGGATCACCGAGGCTCAGGATTACATTGGTTCCCTCGTACTTCATACCCAGGTCTCTTGTAACCTTGTTAAGAGCAGCCTTACTTGCAGAATATCCTGCCTGCTGAGGATCGAGATCGATTCCGCTGGTAGTATTTACAATACGTCCGAATCCTCTCTCAACCATTCCGGGAATATAGTGATAGCAAATCATCATGGGAGCCATGGTGTTTACCTTGAAGCTGATATCATAATCTGACATAGGTGTAGAAAGATAATCGGTTCTGTATGCGATCTGAAGACCTGCATTGTTGAGAATGATATCTACCTGTGTTCCCTTGGCATCAATCTCCTGCATCATCTTCTCTACAGCATCGAGGTCAGAAAGCTCTGCTGCTACGGAATAAGCTTCAACGCCCATTGCCTTAACTTCTTCAACAAGCTGAGCAGTACCCTCGAGCTTACGGCTGTGAAGGATAAGATTGCATCCCTGCTTTGCCATCTCGATAGTAGCCAATCTGCCGATTCCTCTGCTGGCACCGGTAATAAGTGCCCATTTTCCCTTTACATTAACCATTGTCCTTCTCCTTAATACATTTGAAAAATTATGAACTCAACAAATATCAGTTTATCTGTCGTTTGTGTTCATAACAATGCGAAAAGGTCACAATTTTACAAGAATATTTCACATAGAAAGTAGCAATACGAAAAAGTCATTTTTTTCTTACAATATACCAATTAATTTTTAGGCAAAGTGTGATATTCTTTATATTATGAAATTTTTCAGTAAAGACAAAGAATTTTACAAACGAGTATTTACCCTGGCGCTTCCGATTGCAGCGCAGAGCCTTATCAGTATCGGTGTAAACATGCTGGATACGATAATGGTAGGTAACCTGGGAAAAGGAGAAACCTCAGCTCTAGCCGCAACCTCACTGGCCAATTCCTTCATCACAATATATCACATATTGTGTATGGGACTGGGCATGGGAGCCTCGGTACTGGTATCCCGCTATTGGGGTATGATCAAAGCCGGTGACGATACGAAAAATGCCTATCACTCATTAAAGCAGACCATCGCCCTAATGATGCGACTGATGTTGGGACTGGCGGCACTCTTCGCACTGGCTACTGCGCTGATTCCCGAATGGATAATGCGAACCTACACGGACAATTCTTCCCTGATTGAATTGGGAACCACATATTTCCGTTGGTCGGTCATCACCTATTTCTTCCTGGGTACATCATTGGTTACCACGCTGGTTCTTCGAAGCGTCGGTTCGGTTACTCCGCCACTGCTGATTTCCATTGGCTCGCTGGTCATCAATCTGTTGGGTAACTACACCTTCATCTTCGGTCACTTCGGTGCTCCCAGACTGGAAATCGCCGGTGCGGCTCTCGGTACATTGATAGCCAGATTGTTCGAGGCTACCGCGATACTGATTTATCTGTTCATCATCGATAAAAAGATTCGTTTCAAGCCTATCGATTTGTTTGTAAAGTGCGGAACACTGATCAAGGAATACTTAAAGATATGTATACCCGTTCTCATCAGTGACGGAATCCTTGCTGTAGGTACCAATACCGTCGCAATGGTAATCGGTCATTTGGGAGACAATTTCGTATCCGCCAATGCAGTAACGGCAGTTACACAGCAGCTCAGTACTGCTGTTGTACAGGGTGTATCTCAGGCAGGTGCAATAGTCACCGGTCAGACCCTCGGAGAGGGCGACAAAGAGAAAACCATGAAGCACGGCTATCTCTTCTTCGGACTCGGCATCGGCCTTGGAATCATATCCGCATTATTTATTACTTTAGCTAAAAATCCTATCATCTCCGCTTACAAGGATTTATCTGCCGAAGCAGTCAACATTGCTCAGCAGCTTATGTGGGCAATCAGCTTGATTATCATCTTCCAGGCCACCAACAGTATCATGACCAAGGGTGTGCTCAGAGGCGGCGGAGATACCAAGATGCTGATGATTACAGACAACATCTTCCTGTGGGCTATATCAATCCCGCTCGGTATACTGGCAGGCTTCGTCCTCCATCTCCCGCCTTTCTGGATTTTTGTATGTCTCAAATCCGACCAGATTATCAAAACCTTCTGGGCATTGCTGAGACTCAGAAGCGGCAAGTGGATCAAGAAAGTAAGCACCAGTAAAAACAACGAAGCGCCCAAGAGTGCTACTTGATAAGAAGTAATTTAC
>JAKSRV010000061.1 GCA_024403435.1 Lachnospiraceae bacterium | reverse complement strand
TAAAACAAAGTCGAACAACAAGATTGTTTCAATAATAATAACAGCAAAATGTAATATATATTTGTTCTTTTGATGTCGTAAGATTATTTTTGGTTTGAAATTAATTCATATTATAAAGCTCATCATGTTTTTATAAAATTCATCACGCTTTTTACAGTTCACCACGAATTTTTTACAGTTCACCACACATTCGATGTGGTGAACTTTTTTTATGATAGCATGTGCTCATGAACGAAATACATAAATCTTGAAAGGAATACGTTAGTATTTGGGAGGGAAAGAAAATGAACGGATTTATCAATGAATTAGTAGGTGCAACAATACAGGTATTACTCTTTACATTAGTACCATTTATATGGTGGCTCATCACAGCGAGAAAGAAGGAAAACTTCTTTAAGTGGATTGGATTCAAGAAGCCGGAACATAAAGGAAATATTTATATTACACTACTTATTGCAGTTGGTGCGGTTCTTGTATATGGGTTTGGAACAACAGCTCTTGTTAATATGTTTTCGGGAGAGATCACAGCAGCAGGCAGTGCATTTGCAGGCAAGGGATTAAGCTACATCCCCGCAGCACTTGCTTATGGATTTATCAGAACAGGTCTTTCAGAAGAGATTTTGTTCAGAGGTTTTATACTTAAGAGAATTCAGAATAAGTTTGGTTTTGCCGCAGGTAATGTTATCCAGGCTCTCGCATTTGGTCTTATGCACGGTGTGCCGTTTGGAATTGCTACACATAACATTGGTGTAACAATTCTCCTTACAATTCTTCCCGGTATGCTTGGATTTTTCATGGGATGGCTCAATGAAAAGAAGTTTGCCGGATCGGTAGTTCCCGGCTGGATTTTGCATGGAGTTACAAATGCGATAGTAACAATTATTTCACTTTAATATTAGTTCTGTTAAAAAGAGAAAATAAAAAAGGCATCCGATATTTTCGAATATCTGATGCCTTTTAGCAATAGAAGTTATACATCATTCCGGAGTAGGAACTCGTCGTATAAGGACTCGCGAAGTTGTGTCCGGGATTTTTGTAGGCTACAACTGTTCGCTGTACATATTCCATAGGATTGAGAGCTACCTGATTACTCTTTCTGAGAAGCGAATTGGAGAAGTCTTTGATTCCTCCGAATGTCTTCTGAATATCGAGAGCACTGTGTGCTGCGGAATCAAGTTTTTCCTCATCGATATCGAGAGTGCCGTCCTCGGCCATGCTCACTCCGATGTCACCGAGCAGGTTACTGTAGTAAGAACCGATGGTTTTTACTTCGCCGGCAAGAACCTTGCTGCGAGATTGTGATTCGTAATATGTACTTACAGCTTTGAGGAAGTTGTTGTAGCTTCCTACGAGCTTGTTAACATTGTCAGTTACAGTCTCAGAGTCTGTCTTGATTCCGACAGTAACGTGGCTTCCTTCGGCGCTGACACCCTTGAGGTTTAGCTCAAATGACTTGCCCACGGTAAAGTTGTTGGAATATGCCTCGCGCTCTTCGCCATTAAGAAGGAAACGGGCATTTGAAGGGGCGACAGATACCTCGCCAAGACCGAGATAATCAACAGCACCTTTGGCTTTACTGGTCTTGTCATCGCTTATGCTGAATACATAATCACGGTTTGCTGAAAGACCGGTTGCCTCTGAGCTGACATTGAGAGCGGAATAACCATCCTCTTCAACAACCTCTGCGCTGAGTCCGATTCCGGAATTATTGATAAGGCGTGCAAGTCTGTCCTGAATGTCCTTGTTGGTCTCGTCATCGGAAATTGCAAACTGGAACTCATAATTCATTCCGTTGATACCTACGTCAAATGAGTAGGTCTTGGGAGCAAGCTCAACCGGTTCATCGGCCGGAAGAAGGTTTCCTTTATTTTCCTGCGCGGTAGCAAGTGAACGTACTTCAATTTCAAAAGGAGGAATAGAAGCAGCAGATTTGCCGTCACCGACAAATGATACTTCAACGACGCTCTTGTCTGAAGAGTATGCACTCTTGTTGTTGAGAAGACCGTCCTCTTCGAGACCGCCCAATTCGGCAATATCACTGCGAAGTTCACGCGCATTTTCCTTGAGATTAACGGCATAGGCCTGAGAGTCCTTACTGGTTACAGGAAGATACCAAGGCGATTCTTTATTTAATTTGACAATGGAATTATAAGTATTGCGCAGTTCGCTCTTTTTGTGCGAGTCGAAACGCGTAGTACTTGACGAATAAGTCTGCAGATAATTGTTGTAGATTGAATCACGAATTGCACTCATTGTCACGCCTCCTTTCTTCCTTGAAATGTGTGACGGCCGTGCCGGTCAGTTTCTTCGGTGGGAAAAATCCATTTTCCTTATATAAATGAAGAAACAAATATATGGACTTAGACCTATCTGAAGGTCATAAAAAGCCACTTTTATGCTTTCAATCTACCACACAAGAGGGGCGTATGCAAGCGAAAAACACTGTAAAATCAACGTTTTTCGGCATTTTTTTGCAAAAAAACGATTTCTGAAAATTGCGAAAATTTTGTCATCACAAAATGTAGAAATATATCACTATATTTAGTGATTTTGAATATAAGGGATTTTTCACCGGTGAATAGATGTACAAAAATGCATCTGCGAGAAAAATAACGCACCTTAAGTCGCATTTTTGACGGAGTTATAGATATTGACTTTATATATAAGTGATATCATAATGATATCAACAAATAAATCATATATTCACTTACACAAGGAGGGGATGAATATGAAGGAGAAAATTTACACAACAAAGAAAAACGGAATGGGCATTATGCTTCTTAACATATTGCTGATGATTGGTTATTTTGCAGCATTTATAAACGGAGCAATTCTTTTGGAGCAAAATGAACACAATCCGATAGGCATTGTATTAATTATTATAGGAATAATCGGAACTACGATTGGTTGGATTCCTTTCCTGGGACTCAAGGTTCTCAGACCTCAGGAGGCACTTGTACTCACTCTTTTCGGTAAGTACAAGGGAACAATCAGAGGCGATGGATTCTACTATGTAAATCCTTTCTGCAGTGCTGTTAACCCTGCAGCAGCAACCAAGCTTGCTCAGAGTGGTGAGACAGCAACCAAGCAGGAGGTGCATGTAGCAGCTAACAGCCAGGCCGCTTCTGCAGCAGTTGCAAGCAAGAAGATTTCGCTCAAGGCTATGACTCTTAACAACGGAAGACAGAAGATCAATGATTGCCTTGGTAACCCTGTAGAAATCGGCATTGCAGTTATTTGGAAGGTTACCGATACCGCAAAGGCTGTATTCAATGTAGACAATTACAAAGAGTATCTTTCACTTCAGTGCGACTCAGCACTCAGAAATATTGTAAGAATTTATCCTTATGATGTAGCTACAGATGTAGATACAACCGGCGATGGCAAGGCTGATGAGGGTAGCCTCAGAGGATCTGCAGAGGTTGTTGCAGAGAGAATTAAGGATGAGATTCAGAGCAAGGTTGAGAATGCAGGACTTGAGATTATTGAAGCTCGTATTACCTATCTTGCATATGCTCCCGAAATTGCATCAGTAATGCTCCAGAGACAGCAGGCTTCAGCTATCATCGATGCAAGAAAGATGATTGTAGACGGTGCTGTAGGAATGGTTGAAATGGCACTTGAGAGACTCAATGAGAAGCAGATGGTACAGCTTGATGAGGAGAGAAAGGCAGCTATGGTTTCCAATTTGCTCGTAGTACTTTGCGGTAACCATGATGCACAGCCTGTAGTTAATTCAGGCAGCTTATATTAAATTATTAAGCAAATTATAATGATTGTCAGACGTGCGGGTTCTCGGTTGGGAACCCGTATGAGCGTGCTTGATAATATAGACATGATATACTTATTAATGCAGAGTAAGAAATCAAGAGGTGACTTATGGCAGAAAAGAAACAGGTTCCCCTGAGATTATCGGAAAAACTATATGATGCTATAGCAGCCTGGGCTGAGGATGATTTCAGATCTGTTAACGGACAGATAGAATATTTGCTCACGGAATGTGTGAAGCAGCGTAAAAAGAACGGCAAGTACGTTGGTGAAGAAATCGATGTACCTCCTGAATTGGACATTAAGTAATGCGGAATATGACTGATTGGAGGAGTTATGAGAAAACCATATATAAATAAAATACACATAATTCTGGAATTATTGGGATATATAATGCTAATGCTTTCGCTTGTGTATGCTATTGTAATGATTAATACTATTGAAGGCGAGATTCCTACTCACTACAATGAGTATGGGGAGGTCGATGCGTACGGATCTCCGACATCGCTTTTGATTTTGCCGATTGTAATGCTGAGCACTTGCTTTATTATCACTGCCTGCCTACATTTCCTTTCCGCAAAGTCGTGGAATACAGGATTTAAGCTTAATCCTGCAAGGGAAAATATTGTGCTGGCTGATTTCGGATATATGATGGCTTCGATGGTGCCGGAGATGGGATTGTTTACTATGGTGGCAACATATTTCTTTGCCCAAAGCGGTACGGTGATACTTGGAGCCTCTTTTGCCTTGGTGGCAGCAATGGCTGTATCGGTTGCCGTATTTTTTGTAAAGGCATATAAAGATAATAAAGCAGATTGATGCATAAAATATATATGCGAGGATTAATAGTTTACAGTATCGGTAGTAATTGAATATTTAATCAACAATGTGAGGAGGAAGTATATGGAATATGAAGTGATTAGTTCACAGGCAATGGCAGCAATTTATATGATGTTGGGCTTCGGCTTATTTGTACCGCTGATTGCAGCTATAGTGTGGACAAAGGTAAAAAAAGACAAATTCACAACGGTTTTGCTTGGTGCCGCAGGCTTTGCGGCATTTGCAATTGTGCTCGAGGCTATTCCCAAGGCTTTGATATTCAACACATCAAATTCTTTGGGACGATATGTAATGAGTCATAACTGGACATATATCATAATCGGGGCATTGCTGGCGGGACTATTTGAAGAAACTGCGAGATTTTTTGTCTACAAGGTAATGATCAAGAGCAGAAAGAACAAAGAAACTGCAGTATCTTACGGTCTCGGACATGGCGGTTTGGAGATAATGTATCTGTTCCTTTCGGGCGGGGTTACTTATCTTCTTTATGCAATTCTTATTAACAGCGGATCTTTTGGTGATGTTGTGGCTCAGACAGCTGCATTGGACGCAAATGCTGCGGAAGAATTGAAAATGGTGGCTTCTACTATAGCCGGCTTCAAGCCTTCGGATATGATGGTCAGCATATGGGAAAGAATCAGCGCAATGATGGTTCACATTGGATGCTCAATCATCGTATTCAAGGGTGCAAGAGAGAATGGAAAATTGTGGATGTATCCTCTGGCAATCCTTCTCCATACCGCAGTGGACTGCATTGCGGGCATGTATCAGACCGGATATATTACTGATGTTTATGTATGTGAGGCGATTATTTTTGCAGCATCTTTGATGGTATTTGCGTTTGCTGTATTTATTTATATAAAGATGCCCGCATCATATGATCTTGATGAGGATGAGAAGGAAGAAAAACGCCTTGAGGACATCAAAAAGCTCGGTATGTAGGAAATAATCAGAAGTTTACATGCTCGTTGGACCGATTTGTAAATGTTGATTTTGACAGTATTATGAGATTTTTCTCCATAATATATATGATAGTATCTGTACATAAAATGTGATAAAATGATAGCATGGTTTAAAATGTTTTAACTATGCTATCATTTTTATTTATATAGATTCAGTATTGTTTACTGATTTTGCGCATGCCGAGACCGGGGTGTCGAGTTGCGCGAAACGTGAGGAATAATATGAAGACAAAGATGAGACTAAAGGGCAGGCTCAGAACCTACCTTCGTTTTACGATTTATCTTGGCGCATTACTTTGCGCAATTGATGTGGCTGCATTTTTCATGGATAAGACAGCTGCAATAATGCTGACAGGATTTACAGTTCTTTACTTTGCGGTGACACTTATTCTGTATTTCGTGAATAAGCCTCTGATTATGAACGAGCTGGTAAGCTTTGCCACAGAGTACGGACAGATTCAGAAGAAACTTTTGAGAGAGCTGGAACTGCCTTATGCATTGCTTGACGAGGAAGGCAGAGTCATGTGGACCAACAAGGCTTTTGAGAATGTTGTCCATCAGCCCAAGGGTTACAGTAAGAGTATTACCTCACTCTTTCCCACCATTACGCTGGAGAGACTCCCTGACGGAGATACCATCGAGGAGACCGAGTGTGAGCTTGAGTATGAGAATAGAGATTATACGGCTAAGTTCCGCAAGATTTCGCTCAAGGAAATGGCCGAACACAGTAGCATTATCGATGCAAAAGGATATGACGGATATCTGATTGCATGCTTTCTTTTCGATGAGACTGCACTGCACATTGCGTTGCAGGAGGTTGATGATCAGAGCCTTTGCGTAGGTATGATTTACTTGGATAACTATGACGAGGCGATGGAGAGTGTCGAGGAAGTAAGACAGTCTCTTTTGGTGGCAGTGCTCGATCGTAAGGTGAATAAGTACGTGGCTTCCGTTGACGGTATCTGCAAGAAGCTGGAGAAGGACAAGTTCCTCGTTATTCTTCGTAAAAAAGCTGCAATTCAGCTCCAGGAAGATAAGTTTGAGCTCTTGGATGAGATAAAGCATGTAAGTATCGGTAACGAGATGGCAGTTACTGCAAGTATCGGTCTCGGTATCGATGGTCTCTCATATGCGCAGGATTATGAATTTGCCCGCAATGCCATTGACCTTGCATTGGGTCGTGGAGGAGATCAAGCTGTAATCAAGACTCCTTCCGGGGTAACTTATTATGGCGGTAAGAGCCAGCAGGTTGAGAAAAATACCCGAGTAAAGGCACGTGTAAAGGCTCATGCCCTTCGAGAAATCATCTCGGCAAAGGAATCTGTTCTTATCATGGGACATTCAAGACCGGATGCGGACAGCTTCGGATCTACGGTTGGTATTTACTGTATGGCACGTGAGCTTCAGAGAAAGGCATACATTGTTCTTGAGAGTGTAAACAATGATGTGCAGGCTTTGGTGGATTGCTTCAAGGCTGTGCCCGGAAATGATGATGTAATCATCAATCATCAGCAGGCGATAGATATGGCGGGCAGCAATACCGCACTGGTAGTAGTGGATGTTAACAAGCCTTCTATTACTGAGTGCCCTGAGCTCCTTCATCTTGCCAAGACTGTTGTGGTTCTCGATCATCACAGAGCAGGCAGTGAAGTTATTGAGAATGCTACTCTTTCATACGTTGAACCTTTTGCATCATCGGTATGCGAAATGATTTCAGAGATTTTGCAGTACGTACAGGATAATGTAAAGATTCGCGGCGAGGAAGCTGACTGCATGTATTCGGGAATAATGGTTGATACCAACAATTTCCTCTCAAAGACAGGTGTAAGAACCTTCGAGGCGGCAGCATTTTTAAGACGCTGCGGTGCGGATGTTACCCGCGTACGTAAGATGTTCAGATCTGCGGCAGAGGAGTACAAGGCCAAGGCCGACGCGGTCAGCCAGGCAGAGATATATCGTGATTCATATGCGATTTCGGTTTTGACGGCGGAAGATTTGCCCTATCCTCCGGTTACGGGAGCTCAGGCGGCAAACGAGCTACTCAATATTATGGGCATCAGAGCCAGCTTTGTGCTTACCGAATATCAGGGCAAAATATATGTCAGTGCCCGCTCTATTGACGAGGTAAACGTACAGCTGATAATGGAGCGTATGGGCGGCGGCGGACATATGAATATCGCAGCCTGTCAGCTTGAGGGAATCAGCTTAATTGTAGCTATCGGAGAGGTTAAGAGAACCATCGATGCAATGATTGACAGCGGAGAGCTGTAATTTAGACTAAGACATAAAGGACGGTGACAACAATGAAGGTTATTTTATTACAGGATGAGAAAAAGCTCGGCAAGAAGGGTGATCTTGTTGAGATTAATGACGGATATGCAAGAAACTATGTACTTCCCAAGAAAATCGGTGTGGAAGCTACTGCTGCAAATATGAATGATTATAAGCTTCGCAAGGCTAATGAGGCCAAGGTTGCCAAGGAGCAGCTCGAGGCAGCTCAGGAACTTGCCAAGGATCTTGATACCAAGTCAGTAACAGTAAAGATTAAAGCGGGAACAGGCGGAAGATCATTCGGTTCTGTAGCAGGTAAGGAAATCGCAGCAGCAGCCAAGGAGCAACTTGGTATCGAGCTTGACAAGAAAAAGATTGTACTTGCCGAGCCTCTTAAGAATTTTGGATCATATGATGTAACTGTTAAGCTTCATCCTCAGGTAACAGGAAAGCTCAACGTAAAGGTAGTAGAGGAGTAATAACATCCCATGGCAATGGAAGAGAATACTATAAGAAGAATACTTCCGCATAATGAGGATGCTGAAATATCGGTTGTAGGTTCAATGCTGATTGACCCGGAAACCATCAACCTGGCAGCAGAGATGCTTACCGGAAATGATTTCTACAACAGATCTTATGGAATCATTTTTGATACCATGGTTGAATTGTATACGGCCGGCAAGAGCGTGGACCCTGTCATTTTACAAAACAGTCTGCGTGAGAAAAATGCACCGCCGGAAACCAGCAGTACCGAGACTATCAGTAATATTATCAATACAGTACCTACCTCGGCCAATATAAAGGGCTATGCCTCCATCGTTTCGGAGAAGGCAATGCTTCGTAAAATAATTAAGGCCAATGAGGCGATTGCGGAGAGATGCTATAAGGATCAGGAGGATCTGAACCTTATACTTAATGATACAGAAAAATCAATCTTTGATTTGGTACAGAGACGTAATACAGAGGACTTGACCCCTATCAGACAGGTCGTAAACAATGCACTTGAGAGCATTGAGCAGGCCTATAAAAATAAGGGTATCGTAACAGGTGTAGCGACCGGATTTATCGATCTTGATTACAAGACTTCCGGACTGCATCCTTCAGAACTTATCCTGATTGCAGCACGTCCTGCAATGGGTAAGACAGCATTTGTACTTAATCTGGCACAGCATATGGCTCTTAAGCAGAATAAGGTCGTTGCTATGTTCAGCCTGGAAATGAGTAAGGAACAGCTGATTAACCGTATGTTCTCACTGCAGTCTACAGTAGATGCACAGAACATCAGAACCGGTCGCCTGTCATTGGATGACTGGAATCGTCTGACCAGAAGTGCCACCGAGATCGGTATGAGTAAGCTGGTTATCGATGATACCCCCGGTGTAACGGTAAATGAGATGCGTTCCAAGCTGAGAAAGGTTAAGCTCCAGATGGGGCTTGATATAGTAATCATCGACTATCTTCAGTTGATGTCAGGCAGTGGAAGAGCAGAGTCACGTCAGAACGAGATTTCTGAGATTTCACGTTCGCTCAAGGTAATGGCCCGTGAGCTTGAGGTTCCTGTAATTGCACTGTCACAGCTTAGCCGTGCGGTTGAGCAGAGAACCGATCACAGACCTATGCTTTCGGATTTGCGTGAATCCGGTGCGATTGAGCAGGATGCTGACGTTGTAATGTTTATTTATCGTGATGATTATTACAATAAGGATACCCCGAAGCAGGGTGTTTCTGAGATTATTATTGCTAAGCAGCGTTCCGGCCCCATCGGAACCATAGAGTTGGCATGGATTCCCGAACTTACCAAGTTCGCCAATCTTGAGCATAATCATAAGAACGAAGAGTAAGAGTATAAGTAATACGGAATAAGGCACAAAGAATAAAGTACAAAGAATAGAGTACAAAGAATAGAGTACAAAGAATAGAGTACAAAGAATAAAGAAAACCCCGTCTCATATGAGACGGGGTTTGTTGTTTGTATGTTCGTTAATCAAACGGACAATTAAGCCTGCTCGATAGCGCCTACAGGGCACTGACCTGCACAGCTACCGCAATCAACACACTTATCAGCGCTGATTTCAAACTTGCCGTCGCCCATTTCGATAGCACCTACGGGGCACTGAGCCTCACAAGCACCACAAGCTACACATGAATCACCAATAGCGAATGCCATAATAATATCCTCCTAAAACAATATTTAAGCTATACATAACTTCTGCTTACAAATAAATCATATTATATTCATTTCATAAGTGCAAGATATATTGATTAAAAATTATCGATTATTTGCTGATTATTTATTTTATTGAATACCTATTTTCTCTGAGAGTAATTATGCTTTTGCAGCGTCTTCGGCCCTTCTCTTTCTGATACCTTCGACAATTTTTGCTTTCTTTTCGAGAAGCTTATTTCTGTCCATGGCGGGAACACCCTTCAAAGGATATTCCATATCAAGCTTTTCGTATTTTACTGCTCCCATTGTGTGATAAGGAAGAGCGTCCAGGGCCTTGAGGTTGCTGAACTGACCGATGAAGTATCCCAAATTGTAGAGATCATCATCATTGTCGGTAATGCCCGGAACGATTACGTGGCGAATCCACATATCAATTTTCTTATCATTGAGATATGCCGCAAACTTGAGAATATTCTCATTGGGCTGCTGGCAGAGATCCTTGTGTACTTCGGGATCGATGTGTTTGATATCAAGCATTACAAGGTCAGTGACGGTCATAAGCTTATCGAACTTGGGCATCATCACCTCGTTGTCAGGATTAAATGCTATTCCCGATGTATCGAGGCAGGTGTGAATACCTTTCTCTTTGCAAAGGGAGAAGAGCTCTATTAAGAAGTCAATCTGCATAAGCGGTTCACCGCCTGTTACAGTCAGACCGCCGCCGTTTCTGTAGAAAGGAGCGTTTCTGTTATACTGTTCGATAATATAAGAGGGTTCCATGGGAGTACCCTCGCTCATAGGCCAGGTGTCGGGATTATGACAATATTTACATCTCATGGGGCAACCCTGAACGAATACTACGAATCTTGTTCCGGGGCCATCCACGGTACCAAAACTTTCAAGTGAATGAATATGTCCGATCATATATTTTCTCCGATTCTTATGTTTTTCAACTACTGTTTATTATAATTCATATGTTGGATAAATGGTATATCGACAGGGACATTTTTATACTCAAAAAAACACCCGGGAGGATAACCTCTCGGGTGCTTGATTTTTATTAGATTCGTTCTTCTCGAATCCGCCGGAGCAATTAGATTGCCTCGTGGAAGGTACGAGAGATAACGTCAGCCTGCTGTTCAGGAGTAAGCTTAATGAAGTTTACTGCGTATCCTGATACACGGATAGTAAGCTGAGGATAGTTCTCAGGATGCTGCTGAGCGTCCAGGAGCATATCTCTGTTAAGAACGTTTACGTTAAGATGATGTCCACCCTTGGTAGCATAGCCATCAAGAAGGTTTACAAGGTTATCAACCTGTGCGGTATTAGCCTGTGCCATTGTTTAATTCCTCCTATTAGAATTATTGATAATCGTCGATTCCCTGATGGAGAGTAGGAACACTGCATGCAAGAGGTGTTCTTGAACAATCGGTGCAACCCATAGTCTGGACATCACGCTTCTCGTTCTGCTCTTCAACAGTATCAACATTTACATGTCCTACGCCCTTACTACCCATGCCTGAATCAAGCATTTTAATAAGGTCGTCAATCATATCCTTTTCGTCCATAGTGAACCTTTCTTTAATCTCTCCCACCCGTGAGAGCGGGAGAGGAAAAAAACATTTTGTTGCGCTTTCGCTGTTTTGCTATGCAAAGCAGTTTTTGCGTTACACAAATAATTTTCGAGGAAAATTACTTGTTGAGATCAAGCTCGATGTCACCAGCGAATACCTGATCTTCCTTACCAAGAGCTCCGGGAATGATGGTGAAGGTATTTGAGATACCGTCCTGAGCATCATTGAAAGGAAGCTTAGATACTGAAGAAAGTGATGCAACAGCACCGTGGGTATCACGGCCGTGCATAGGGTTAGCACCGGGTGCGAAAGGCTGTCCCTTCTTACGTCCGTCAGGAGTATTACCGGTAGCCTTACCGTAAGTTACGTTAGAGGTAATGGTAAGGATAGAGGTTGTAGGAACACCGTTTCTGTAGGTGTGATGACGTCTAACAGCAGTCATGAACTTGTGAACGATATCCTGAGCGATGTCGTCTACACGGTCATCGTCGTTACCGTACTTAGGGAAGTCACCG
Source organism: Lachnospiraceae bacterium (assembly GCA_024403435.1). Classification (GTDB taxonomy): domain Bacteria; phylum Bacillota; class Clostridia; order Lachnospirales; family Lachnospiraceae; genus AC2028. Next base: position 229 of record JAKSRV010000061.1, on the reverse strand, counting down.
GTAGTCTTGAAGTCTACGATGATGCCATCCTCGTCACGGATAACTTCAACCTTAGCATACTTGATAGCTGAAAGTGAGTCAGCAACGATTGAAAGACCTGCAACACCTGTTGCGAAGTATCTCTTAACGTCTCTGTCATGAAGAGCCATCTCTGCTCTCTCATAGCAGTACTTATCATGCATGTAGTGGATGATGTTAAGGGTGTTAACGTAAACGTCAGCCTGCCACT
>JAKSRV010000060.1 GCA_024403435.1 Lachnospiraceae bacterium | reverse complement strand
AGCCGTTGTAACAGTATTTTTTTGCCTAAAATTGTGTTATTATTTTATTATTGATACTACGCGGAGGCCTTTATGATTTTTATTCCGATATATCTCTTGGCTATCAATCTCGTGGCATTCACCGCCATGGGCATCGATAAAAGGAAAGCAGAACAGCATAAATGGCGCATACCCGAAAAGAGACTTTTTCTTTATGTAATACTTGGCGGAGGAATCGGCGGCACTCTCGGAATGACAATGTTCCGCCACAAGACCAAGCATTGGTATTTCAAGCTGTTCTTTCCTTTGATTGCAATAATTGAGTACGCAGCAATTGTATTTGTAATCTTTAAGTTTTTCCCAAATATTTTCGCTTGAATCGATTTACATAATTCAAGTCTTTAGTTTTCTATTTTTTAATATTAAGAATCGATTGAGGACACTGAATATGCTTATAGCAGTATGTGATGATAACATTGCTGACAGAAAACAGACAGAAAGACTCATGGCCAGAGAGGCTGACAAATGGATTGCCGAGGGTGATACATTTTACACAGAATCCTACGGAAATGCGCAGGCTCTTTTGGGAACGCCCATGGCCTTCGATGCATTTATGATAGACATCTGCCACACCCCCGGACTTGAGGCGTTGGATATGGTAGACAGACTGAGAGAAAAAGGAGTAATTGCACCGATGATTATGCTCTGCTCAGATGTGAACTATCGTGACCAGGCATTCGACGAGGGAACCTTATTTTTAGACAAGCCACTTCAGCCCGCACTCATTCACGAGATGATGCTCAAGGTAAAGGAATACACTCTTTCAAAGGAACCTCTCATTGAACTTCGCGGCGACGAGACAATGTATGTGAAGGATGATGAAATCCTCTATGCCGAGCATGCCGGCTATACATCGAACGTACAACTGACCGCAGGCCGTCATATCGTGGCCGGCACCACTGTCGAGAATATGTTTGATGAAATATGCGACGAGCATGATTCCTTTATAATGCTCGGAAGCAGGGTTATGATAAATATCAACCATGTGGCAAGTACCGGCTTTCACAAAGTCATCATGACCGACGGCAAGAAATTTTCCGCTAACGGAGAAGCTGTAAAGTATATCAACAAGCATTTGGCTAAGTAAAGCTGTAAATGACACAAATACTAATTTTCAAGGAATAAATATGCTAGCTATACGCATCGAATCTTCTAAAATTTTCATGAGCCAGCTCTTAGCCGGCAATCTGTTTGACCCTTTTTTACTGGTAGAGGGAATGCTTGTAACATCTATCAGCTACACATTCGACGGACACATAAATATGGACTTTTACCCGTTGGATGAACGTGACGCAGAACATCACCCGTATGAATATCAGCCTTGGACAGATACTCAGGCAGCTGTATATTCCCTGGTAAAAGGAAGCAATACTCCTCTCCTTATGAGGTTCATGCTGCAGATTAAGCCGGAAAAAGCAATTGCCTCGCTGAATAAGGAATTGCCCGATTTTGATTTCAGTCAGGTAAAAGCGCTACTGATCAACATCAAATATGAAGCCGGCACAGTAACCATCACCACAGGAACTTCTTACAAAACTTTTGTAATGGGCCACGAAGCTGACCAATTATGGGACAAGCTGTTCTGTAAATACCTGTCAGGTAAAGGTATTGAATATGAAATTTTGTAGATAATATTGCAAATAAAAATCCTGCGAATAAATCGCAGGATTTTTTATACCTATTGTTTTGTTTATATTATTTCTGTTTACTATCTTTTCTGCAGCTTACAATTTTTTATACTTCAGCGATAATCTCAATCTCGCACTTTACTCCCTTGGGAATATCCTTTACAGCTACGCAGCTTCGTGCGGGCTTACTTACAAAATATTTTGCATATACAGCGTTGAATGCTGCAAAATCATTGATGTCTGCCAGGAAGCAAGTGGTCTTGATTACCTTCTCGTAAGAAGTACCTGCTGCCGCAAGAATCTCACCTATATTCTTGCATACTGCTTCTGTCTGCTCCTCGATGGTCTGAGCCTCTACATTGCCTGTAGCAGGATTGATAGGAATCTGTCCTGATGCAAAAAGCATGTTACCTGTAACAACTGCCTGTGAATAAGGTCCGATTGCTGCGGGAGCTTTATCTGTAGAAATTATATTCATGTTGTAGGATCCTCCTCGTCAAACTCTGCGGTAATATAAAATCCGCGGTCATTTTCTTCTATCTTTGTCACAACTCCTTCAGTGGATTTGAGACGATAAATCAACGGAATGTTGGGTGACATTGCAAGGAACGGGTCCTCGGGTGTTCCGATAGAATAGAAATAGTTACTGGGAAGTGTTCCCTCAGTCACTATAACCTTCTGCCCCTCTACCAAATGTCCCGGTCTTTCATTCTTAAAAATAATACTTCTCATAAATGCCTCCTGTCGATTATTCCTCCGACAAGCCTGCATCAAAGGTTAATCAATCCTGAGCCTGATATTTCTCACTCTGCATACGGATAAGCTCTGAATCTGCAAAGTAATTGATTCTCATAGCATCCTTTACCTCAGACATAGTCTTTGCTGCAGTTTCTCTTGCCTTCTCGGTACCCTTCTTGAGAACCTCATATACATAAGGAATGTCCTTCTCAAGCTCGTGACGACGCTGACGGATAGGCTCAAGCTCCTCAAAGAGAATCTCGTTAAGAAGCTTCTTAACCTTAACATCACCGAGTCCGCCTCTGGTGTAATGATCCTTGAGCTCCTGAAGATTAGCATACTCGGGAAGATATCTCTCGAAATGTTCATCGCGGCAAAATGCATCAAGGTAAGTAAATACGCAGTTACCCTCGAGGTGACCAGGATCGGTAACCTTGAGATGCTGAGGATCGGTGAACATCTTTCTCATGATCTTCTCCTTAACCTCATCTGCAGTCTCAGCAAGATAGATGCAGTTGCCGAGTGACTTACTCATCTTGGCATTACCGTCAATACCGGGAAGTCTCTGGCATGACTCATTCTGAGGGATGAGTGCTTCACAGTCTACAAGTACCGGCTTATCGGGACAGTAGATAGTGTTGAACTTCTGAACAATTTCCTTGGCCTGCTCAATCATAGGAAGCTGATCTACACCTACAGGAACTGTGGTTGCCTTGAAAGCTGTAATATCAGCAGCCTGGCTGATAGGATATGTGAAGAAACCAACAGGGATGCTGGTCTCAAAATTACGAAGCTGAATCTCGTTCTTAACAGTAGGATTTCTCTGAAGTCTTGATACCGTTACAAGATTTGAATAGAAAAATGTAAGCTCGGTAAGCTCAGGAATCTGCGACTGTATAAAAATGTTACACTTGCTGGGGTCAAGTCCGGCTGACATATAGTCAAGAGCAACCTCGATAATATTCTGTCTGACCTTCTCAGGGTTGCTGAAGTTGTCGGTAAGTGCCTGCGCATCAGCAATCATGATATAGATATCCTTGAATTCTCCTGAATTCTGAAGCTCTACTCTTCTGCGAAGAGAGCCTACATAATGTCCTATATGAAGTCTACCGGTAGGTCTGTCACCGGTGAGAATAACCTTTTCTGCCATTTTCTCATCCGCGATTAAAGCATTTCATGCCTCCATCGCATTCCTTTCTTTCACAAATAATTTAACATTTTATCATTTATTAACTTATCAATCAACTTTTAGCGGACAGTTTTCATATCAGGCTCACCATATACAGTGGTTCCATCACGTCCGGTTTCCTTGGTTCTGTACAAAGCCAAATCAGCCTGTCTGTACAGCGTTTCATAATCTATCGGTTCCTCAGGCAACACAGCAATACCTATACTTGAAGTAATCTTAACCTCTCCACGTGAATCCGTAAGCTTTCTGGTAAGCAGGAAGTTCAGCTTTCTGGCCATCTTGAGCGCATCTTCCTCGCTCCTGATATCATCCATCAGTACCATGAACTCGTCTCCGCCCATTCGTCCGACAATATCACTTCCCCTAAAGGCATCTCGAATAATCTTACCACTCTCGGCTATAACTTCATCACCCACCGCATGACCGAAGGTGTCGTTTACCGATTTGAAATGATCGAGATCCAGCATAAGCAGTGCAGCTTTTTTATTCTCCGAATAGCATTTAGCTATCTGTGCGGTAATCTGAACAGTGGCTGCACCCTTGTTGAGCAGTCCTGTCAGCGAATCCATCTCAGCCTTGTGCTTGAGCTCGATTTCCTTCTTTTTCTTGTCATCTATATTGGATACACGACCTACAATTCTGGTAATATATCCATCCATACCCATTACACTGGTGATATTCATTCTGTACCAATGGAACTGATTATCCTCTTCAAAATAATCGCTTCTAAACTCAACCAGGTCAGCAATCTTGGACTTGGTTGCCTGCAAAAAAATCTCTCGAATATTCTCTCTGTCGTCACGATGAACCGCCGCAAAATCATGCTCGGTGATAAAATCCTTCACCACAACCTCACCATGTACAAATGAATTATTCTCAAACTTGATGTTAAGTACATCAGTTCTTACATTGTAGTCTAATATATGTTCTTTTGCCGACTCATTTAATATATTGTTGCGCTCCATCTGAAGATTGAATTCTTCCTCGATGTTTTTTCGCTCAGTGGCATCAAAAATCACAGCCGAAATTAGCTTGTATCCGTCCAATCTGCCGTAGAGATTGGCTCTGACCTGAAGCCATCTCACATTACCGTCACCGGTTACGGTGCGGAATTCTACCTCGACCGCTCCGTCATCCTTCAGTACATCTGTAACAGCCTGGTCAAACCTGGGCATATCCTCAGGGATAATCACACGTCTGATATCCTTAACCATTCGGTCAAGCTCCGAATACTTATAACCAAGCATTCGATAAATACCTTCGTTAAGATAAATAGGCGTAAGCGTTCCGGAATCGTCTATAGCGAATACACAGATCCCACATATTATATTGTCAACAATCGATGCAATTTGTTCATGTGAGAGCATTGTTTCCATAAACTAATCTCCTGTGCAAATTAACGTCTGATGTCCTTCTTATACAAAATCTTTTCGCCGTTCTTTCTCTTCTTTAGTTCCTTCTCGGCTTCCTTCTCCATCTTGCGATAGCCACGCTCATCCTGAGTAGCTATATCGACCATTCGCTGAGTGACGCAATACATATCGGGCAAACGTTCCTCCGGAACTCTTCCCACACAATCCTCTATCAGCAGTTCGAGACAACAACTCAGTGAATCATCGTACTCTAATATTGATTTTAATCCCTCTCTATTATATATCGGATTTTCTCCCGTGAGCATAAAGTGGAATAATTTTCCAAATGCATATACATCGGAATTCAAATCCGAAACACCTTCCATCTGCTCAGGAGCGGTGGCACCTTCGGTACCGGTTACAGCTCCGTCGTCCTCATCAAGAAATCTGGCAGAACCCATATCGACCAAACGGACATCTCCGGCGGGCGTAATAATAATATTTTCTGCCTTCAAATCTCTGAAAACAACCGGCTTTTCCTTGGTCTGAAGCCATCCGAGTCCGTCGGCTACAGTCAATGCCATTCGCATAGCCTCGGGCTGTGAAAATCCTTTTCTTCTGGTAATCACACTCGCAAGATTTTCACCCCAGATATATTCCATCAGAATATAGTAGCTGCCGTCATCTTCTCCTGCCTCGACAAAAGCAGGAAACAAATCATGATCGACATTTTCCAGTACATAAGCTTCTCTCTCCCACACCGTACGGTTTGTCATAACCTTCAGTGCATAAAAGCTTCCGTCTTCTTTTTTCTTAAGTCTGTATACCTTGCCAAAGCTTCCCTCCGCAACCTGCACAGGAGCTTCGTACATCTCTTCAAACTTCTTCATTACATTCTCCGTAACAAATTACAAAAACCTGATTCCAACCAGGGATTTGCATTCTATTCCATCTACTTGTGCTATCTCACCGACAAAACGATTGAGTCCCTTTTCATCAGTTACTGCACTAATCCCCGCCGCTATCTGTTCGACAAAGAATTTATCTCCGGTAATATCACAGTCTGTCAGAACAAGTGAACCACCATGCTCTACCGTTACCATTATTCCCGCATTTCCGGGTTCCATCGGGATTGCCATCGGTTTACCGAACAAATCCTCTATGCTGTAAATCCCGGTGGTACATCCACTCTTAAAAAGCACAATTGATTCGCCCGCAAATATTGCACAGACATATTCGGTAGTATTGATTCTGTCAGAAAATGCTCTGTCAACAATTCCGTTAATACATATGTTAATCAGACTGTCCGTACCGTTATTTTTTATCATCGGTACCAGCGTGTTTTGGAACCATTCGCCTATTTCCACAGCCAGCCGATGCTGTATATCACCGTGTTCAGCAAAAACACATGCAAGAATCACCTGTACATCTCCACCGGATTTTCTCCCGCAGATGCAAGCCTCCTGCAATACCTGTGTACCACCGCCTTCCGACAAAGCGGCCCCGGTCAAATATTTAACTTCCCCCATATTGCTCCACTTAAAGAATACGTAATATCCCTCTAAAAGGATATGTTATTTCCCTCTAAAAGAATACATTTTTAATATCATTAAAGAATACAAATACTATCAAAATCAGGAAGAAAATAACTCCTACAAAATGAACTATTGCTTCCTTATCCGGAGGAACAGGCTTGCCTCTGAGCATCTCGATAATGATAAACAACAATCTTCCGCCATCCAATGCGGGAATAGGAAGAAGGTTTAATATGCCCAAGTTGACAGTAAGCATCAATGCTATGTTAAGCATGTTAACCGCTACTGTTCCGAATCCGTATTCTTTCGTACTTTCCACGGTTTCATTTACTACATTTGCCACACCCACAGGGCCTGCAATTTCGGTAGTTTTAACCTTACCGCGAATCAATTTCCACAAGCTTCCATAAGTCATCTTGAGGTTATATCTCATCTCGTACCATGTGTACTCGAGATATTCAACACCATGAATTTCCTTAAAGGTTTTATTGTTGATACCTATCAAGTATCTCTGCTCTTCTTCATCATACAGAGGTACCAGCGTTGTGGTATATCGCTCTCCGTTGCGTTCATAGACAACCTCTACCTCACCGCCAACATAAAGAGCATTAAAAAGCACTATATCTTCATACAGACATATCTTCTGTCCGTTGAGGGAAATAAGTCTGTCGCCGGCCTCAATACCTGCCATCTGTGCCGCACCGTTTTCAATAACCTCAGTGGCAATCGGATCTCTGATTGCTATATTGCATACCATGATAAATGCAAATATAAATCCCAGTACAATATTGAACAGAGGTCCTGCAACGATGGTCGCAAAACGGCTCCATACGGAAGCCTTAAGGAACGAACCGGAATCATCTTTCTGCGATTCCACATCATCCTCAGTGTCATATTTTCCAACAGATACTTTTGTATCCTGCTCATCCGAATCAAATCCGGCTTCTGCATTTTCTTTGAGGCTCTTCTTCTCGGTACGTTCAGCCATGGAAGCCGCATCCATTCCTTCGAATACACATGCTCCGCCCAAAGGAAGGAGTCGAATTGAATACTCAGTCTCACCCTTTTTCCAGTGAATAAGCTTAGGGCCAAAACCAACATAGAATTCAAGCACTCTTATTCCGTTTGCTTTTGCAATCAAAAAATGACCGAATTCATGTGAAATAACCACTATACAAAAAATCACCAAAAACAGTAATACGCTAAGTATCTTTGAGCCTATGCCTGCCATTATTGACGATGTACCTGCACTTGCTTCAGCGACTTCTGCTGCTGTCATCAGTATCATAAATCGTAAACCTCTGCTTCCGCCGCCAAAATCTCATCCACCGACGGATTATCTATCACTTTGTGAGCATCCATTGCTTTTTCAATGAACTCATAAATCTCTAAAAACTTAATCTTCTTGTCAAGGAATGCTGCCACTGCTTTCTCATTAGCCGCGTTGAATACCGTCGGCATACTCCCGCCGACCTTAGCTGCGCGCAGAGCAAGAGGAAGACCTTTGAATACATTCGTATCGGGCTTTTCAAAAGTCAGCTGTGCAACCTTAAAAAGGTCCAGTTTGGCAGTATTCATAGGAAGTCTGTCCGGGTAAAACAATGCATATTGGATGGGTAGCTTCATGTCCGGAGTACCCATCTGGCCGATTACCGCTCCGTCATCAAATTCTACCGCAGAATGCAAAATACTCTGGGGATGAACAACCACCTCAACCCTTGTAGCCTCAACGCCAAACAACCAACTCGCCTCGAGAACCTCAAGACCTTTATTAACCAATGTAGCGGAATCAACCGTAATCTTGCGTCCCATTGACCAATTGGGATGCTTGAGAGCATCTTCCACAGTCTTGCTACGAAGCTGTTCCGTAGTCATTCCTCTGAAAGGTCCTCCGGAAGCGGTAAGGATAATTTTTGAAATATTATTATGACGCTCACCGTTGAGAGACTGGAATATAGCTGAATGTTCGCTATCCACGGGATAAATCTTTACGCCCTTTTTCTCTGCCAAGGGCATAATAATATGTCCGGCGCAAACAAGTGTCTCCTTATTGGCCAATGCAATATCTTTGCCGGCTTCAATTGCCGCAATGGTAGGTCTTATACCTATCATTCCAACCACTGCAGTGAGTACAATATCTGCTTTTTCAAGTACCGATATTGCGAGTAATCCATCCATTCCGCACAGAACCTTGACACCGGTATCCGCAACCTTTACCTTAAGTGATTCGGCTGCCTCTTCGGTCCACATAACCGCGTACTCGGGATTGAATTCCCTTATCTGTTTCTCCATCAGTTCTACATTGGTTCCCGCTGCAAGCGCCAAAACAGACAATCTGTCACTATAGCTTCTTACCACATCAAGAGTCTGTGTACCGATAGAACCTGTAGAACCCAGAACAACTATATTTTTACCTGTCATAACTGACCTTCTTTATATCAAATCTAAAAATGCAAACAAGCCACAGAATACGCAGCCTTTATACCGCTCAATCCTGTGACCGTTTTATAAAGATGTATTACCAAATCTTGATCATCGCCAAGGACAAAGCATATACCGCAACAGAGCAAACCAACATACTGTCGAAACGGTCCATAACACCACCATGTCCGGGTATCAATTTTGAGTAATCCTTAAAACCTTTATGTCTCTTAATACCGGAAGCCACCAAATCACCGGCCATTCCCATGAAAGCACCTACCATGCAGATAACAGCAGTGAAAATAAAGATATATTTCTCACCGGTAATTTTACAAACATAAAAATATCCGTAGGTTGCACCAAGAATTCCCGAAGACAATACTCCGCCGATGCAGCCTGCCAAAGATTTATTGGGGCTGAGTGTTGGGAATACCTTCTTCTTGCCATATGCTCTTCCGAACAGATATGCAAATGTATCACATCCCCATGAGCTGATAACTATCAACCATATAAGCCATTTTCCGTCATCACCGAACTCTCGAGTCATGTAAATAAACGAAAGAAATACGGGGCAATAAATTATTGCAAAAATGAGGTTGGCAATTCTGTCAATCTGAAGATTGGGAAACTTGCTGACATACGCAAACAAGATACCCACAATAAATGTGATGACTGCAGCAAACTGATATGAGGTATCATGCAGAAAAACCATTACGATATAATAAAGCACAATACCTACTACCGCCATAATGTCCATACTGTCGAATTTTTTCTTATTCGGCAGCGGTGAACGTTCCGCTCCCGGTACAGCATTGGGATTATTCATTGCCTTACTGAGTTCCCAATAACCAATCAGTGAAACTGCAAGCAAAGCTGCTGCCAACGGGTATCCACCTATAAAAAACAAAGCGAGTACAGCTGCTATCAAAAATACAGAACTTAATGCTCTTGTACCAAACATCTAACCCTCCACGAGACCACCGTAACGTCTCTCACGCCCGTTAAAGGCATCAATCGCCTTTTCAAGCTCCGCTTTATTAAAATCAGGCCATGCAACAGGAGTAAAATAAAACTCTGTATATGCTAACTGCCAAAGCAGGAAATTGGATATTCTCTGATCTCCGCAAGTTCTGATAAGCAAATCCGGATCGGGCATTCCTCCGGTATCCAATGAATCCGATATTGTCTGTTCGGTTATATCCTCAGGTTTAATTTCACCTGCGGCTACCATCTTGGCGATGTCTGTAATTCCTCGACGAATTTCATCCCGTCCGCCATAATTGATGGCAATCTGGAAATGCAGTCCGGTATTGTCGGCAGTATCCCTCTCGAGGTTCTCAATACTCTTTAAAAGGTCCGGCGAAAGCTTTGACTTATCTCCGATTACCTTAATGCGCACATTGTTCTTGGCAGCCTTTTTAAGACTACCGTTCATGTATGTCTTGAGAAGTCCCATAAGTGCGGTTACTTCATCTGCCGGTCTGCTCCAGTTCTCAGTGGAAAAAGCATATACGGTAAAATATTTAATTCCCAGGTCATCAACCACATAGAGCATATCTTCAACCACTTTGGCTCCCTGAATATGTCCTGCGGTTCTGGGTAATCCCTTAGACTTGGCCCATCTGCCGTTACCGTCAAGAATGATGGCAACGTGATTCGGTATCTTTCTTTCTTCTCCCACTACTGATCCCTCAATTCTGAAAAATTATACGGTCATAAGTTCCTTGGTCTTAACCTCTACAAGTGCATCAATATCCTTAACATACTTGTCGGTAAGCTTCTGAAGCTCATCCTCAAGTCCCTTAATCTCATCCTCAGAAACCTCAGTCTTAGCAAGCTTCTTGAATGAATCATTTCCGTCACGACGTACGTTTCTGACAGCAACCTTGCAATCCTCAGCCTTCTTCTTTACATCCTTAACAAGTTCCTTACGACGCTCCTCGGTAAGCTCAGGGAATACAAGTCTGATTACTGAACCGTCGTTGGTAGGATTGATTCCGATATCTGAAGTCATAATAGCCTTCTCGATCTCCTTAAGGAGACTCTTCTCCCAGGGAGCAATCTGGATAATACGGGCTTCGGGAACGTTAACGTTTGCGACACTCTGAATAGGTGAAGGTGTTCCGTAGTAATCTACACGAAGCTTATCAAGCACGTGGGGATTGGCTCTTCCTGCACGGATAGCTGCATAATCTGCCTCAAGGTGCTCAATTGCTTTTGACATTTTCTCATCATAAATCTCTAATCTTGCGTCCATTTTAATAAACTCCTTAAATATATTATCTATTGAATTATACGGTAACCTTGGTTCCGTTAAACTTGCCCTGCATGGTATTTACGATGCTGTTTTCCTCATTGAGATCAAATACCCACATCGCCTTCTTGTTGTCTCTTGCAAGAATTGAAGCAGTCATATCAACAACCTGAAGATTCTTTGCAATAACCTCATCGATGGTAATCTCATCGTACTTCTTTGCATCAGGATTCTTGGCGGGATCTGAATCATATACACCATCAATTGACTTTGCAAGGAGGATAACATCAGCCTCAACCTCGATAGCTCTGAGTACAACACCGGTATCGGTTGAGAAATAAGGATGGCCGGTACCACCTGCAAAGAATACTACCTGACCCTGTCCGAAATACTTATTTGCTCTGTCCTTAGAGAAAAGCTTTGTGAAAGAACCACACTCAAAAGGAGTAAGTACGTTGGTCTTCATTCCTACGCTTCTGAAAATCTCAGATACATAGATACAGTTCATGATAGTAGCAAGCATTCCGATCTGATCTGCCTTGGTACGATCGATGTTCTCGCTGGTACGTCCGCGCCAGAAGTTACCGCCACCGGTCACAATACCTACCTCTATTCCATCATCAACAAGCTGCTTTACCTGAAGTGCAACCTTACGAACTGTTGCCTCATCAAAACCGGTCTTGTTGGGTCCTGCAAGTGCTTCACCGCTAAGTTTTAATAAAATACGCATTTTATTATTTCCTTTCTGTTTTCCTACTGAATATGCTGCACCAATTCGGTGTCCGAGGTGATAGGCAATATCGCGGTATCTTCCATCGCCAGGATGGTCTCGATAATGATTGGTAATGCCTCCACCGTAGTACTCTTTGTCGTTGTATCATGGAACAATATGACTGAAGTGTGTCTGGTCTGAATATCGGATGTAGAACCAATTATCAATTCCTCAACAGGAACACCGTTACTGATTGCATCTCCCGATGATACATTCCAGTCAAAATATGTGATACCTCTGCTTGTAAGATAGTCTGTATAAACATGCATATCTATCTTGCTGACGGTATTGGAACTTCCGCCAGGGAATCGATAATACATAGGTGTCGTTCCGGTTGCTGTTGCAAGCAGAGTGTATATTTTCTCAAAGTCCTTGATAAAGGCGTCTTTATTCTTGTAAATATCCGCATACTTATGAGAATAAGAATGCATTCCCAGGGTATGACCGCGGTCTACTATTTCTTTATACAGTCGAAGCGATTCCTCATCTTCTCTGCCGATTACGAAAAATGTAGCCTTTACATTATATTGGTCCAATATATCAAGAATCTGCTCGGTATATTCGCTGGGGCCGTCATCAAAGGTCAGATAAACCTTGTGTGCAGCCTTCATCGGATCAAACATTGCAGCCAATCGCTCTGCCTCAATTTCGGCAAGTCTGGCTTCACGATCCTCGTAGAAGGTTTTCCAACTGTCAACAATACCGTCCTCTTCCACATCAACGAGTCTGCTGCCACGCTGCATTTCTTCATTGTGTTCGAGTGTAAGAATAGCCATCTGCGCTTCCAAATCATACAATCTGTTCTGCATCTGATACTGCCTAAAAAACAGGATAATGCACGCAGTAATAGCAAAAATAGACAGTATTATCGGTACTATCTGTAAATCGTTTCGTATTCTGCTTTTACGCTGATTTGCGCTTTCTCCTTCATTTTTGGGCATAGTACTGCTATCCTTCCATACTTATTCAACAGTA
>JAKSRV010000006.1 GCA_024403435.1 Lachnospiraceae bacterium | reverse complement strand
TCGGCAATGCACCGAATGCGTTCTGCGGTGTGGTTATTCCTGTGGAACCAAGTGTGATAATCTTCATATATACCTCGCATTATTGATCAGTTTCAAAATATTATTATAATTATTCAAATAACTTGCAATTAATTGTATTATTGTCATCCTGTGAAAAGAATAATCAATCTCTTTGCAATTTTTAGCTTGCTTACACGAACATGATAATTTAAGAAACGCCCCAAACATAGTATATACAATTAATATTAACAATCAGATATGACATTATTGCTATCATCACTATAGCTTTCTTAATTTTTTCTGATACGTTTTGTAAAAAATAGTTCCAACCAGAAACAAAGATTATTGTCAGTGATATTAGCATTGGCATAAGATATCTTCCTTGCGGTTGATGATCAACAAAGTAACTATAAACAACACTCAGAGAAGTCGTAATTATGCACATAGCAACCATTCCAATATAAAAAAAGATTCTCTTATCATAATGACCATCTCTTTTTCTATTCACAAACGTAAAAAGTACAAATGCTATTATTCCGGTCTCAATTATTAGTTCTATCATCATAATGAAACCTTCTTTGATGTGAATATCCATGTATCCAAAAACGCCTATGAAACTTTCTTTTGTATAGGAAATCCAAGCCGGAGTATAATCTCCCATGATCATATCAATCACAGATAAACCGTCCTTATATGCGGTAGGATGAAGTGATGGTTTTAATATATCATCGGCATACAACTCCGCATACATATTTCTGGTTTTTAATCCCAAAAAGTCCCCATCAAAATTAATTGCATTTCGTATAAAAAAGTAACCTGTGATGAAAATCATTACACTGACAACTAGTAATACTTTTAGCAGATAAGTTTTATAGTTAGTCTTCATGTTATTATTTCTTATAAACATAAATGTCGCATAAATAAAGGCAACAATTATAATTCCCAAACTGTTATAGTATGACAATGCACACATTGCCCCACCGATTCCCATTAATAAGCATGATTTAACCCCCCAATTATCTCCACTACCAATCAGCATCCCATATATTACTATAGAAACCCCTAAAACCGCAAAAACATCATTATTGATATAAGCTGATAGAAATGTGAATTGAGGTAAGAGAGCTACACTTATCACAAATAATTTGGTAATTGTCCCATCAAACAGTTTTGTACCGATTTTCTTAACCATAATCACAACACCAACACCCGAAATAACACTTGTCAGTCTTGCAAAAACATAAAGAATTTCATCCCTTCCAAATATTCGTCCTATTTTCATTAACAAAGCACTTATTATACTCGGCAGACTTGGATGAAATGCGTACGAAAACCCCCACATCGGCAGGCGTACACTTTCTTCCCACCCATACGGAAGTGTACCATTTTCTAAAATGAATTTAGGAACCATATACCTTCCAAACTCATCCGGAGCCCCTGAAAAAGGAATAACTATTGCCCATAGCAAATACCAAAAAAATACAAACAGATAAATCCCTAAATAAGACTTAAAACTATTATCCTCAAACCTAAAGGTTAATATTGTAGCAATTCCAATAATAAATGCTATTATTGCAATCCCCAATCGAATCTTTCCGTCATAACTGAATATATTTCGGAAATTGTATAACAATAATAGTATAAAAAGAATTTTGATTATTATTGAATATATGATTTTTGTTCTCTTTTTATCCTCCATAGAGCACTCCCTAATTAAAACATTTTCTGTTTTCACCTAATCCATATTCAATATAATGCACATAATACTCTCTGATATATGCACCAAACTTTTCTTTAATATCACTATTCAAGTGAGCATATGCAAATACATCAAAAGATGCTTTCGATTTTCTGCCCTCAAACATTCCATAACGAACAAAATGTTTAAAAATAGCTTCCTTGTCGCCATTATAATACTCTGAGACATCTGGATTGTTTTCGATATAATAATCCAGATCAAATACCGGATCCCAGAAACCCTTTTCTTTACGAAGCAATGCATCTGTTCTCTTTTTTTCTTTTCTATATTCCCCTACAATCTTTCTGAGCCCACCGCCCATTAATGAAGATAGATAGATTGAAATCAGTCCTTCAATCTCACCTCTGTCACGAATATCCGTCGGAACATACGCCTGCTCATACTCAGCAGTTCTCACATTAAGCAGATTAAGCGCTGCGTAATACAATTCCTCCTTGCGCTTTCCTTCTGAAATAGCTTCCTTGAGTTGATTGTAATAATTATTCTTTATACACTGCTTTATAGAATACAGCTTGTCCTTATATTCACTGTCTAATTGACTAATATACTTTTCCTTCTCTTCTGATAAATCATCTTTAGCTGCGTCTAATCTATATACAAATTCTTTTTCCAACTCACGGCTCTTCTCAATTAACTGTTCACTAATTCTCTCCTCTATCTGAATCTCAAGTTGCTTTCTGAGTTCCTGATATTCAGCCTCCATTCGGTTCATTTCAGATTCTAATTTTCGCTTATCATCTTCAATTAAGCTCTTTTCAACAGCTAATTGAGCCTTCTCATCGATAATTTCCCGTCGGTCCTTCTCAATTGCCTCACACAATGAAGCTCTTTCCTGTTCTAATTCCTTATATTTACCCTCAAGAAGCAATCTTTCATTTTTCATGCTTTCTTCAAAAGCAACCTGTTTTTCTTCAGCACTGATTCTTAGGTTATTTTTTTGCTCTTCCACATCCTTGCGTACACGCTCAATTTCTTCATTAGCTGCTTCATTTTTCTGCTGAAGTTCGGCACACCTTTTTTCAAGTTCCGCTATCTTAGGATTCAGTTCCTCATTAATCATTACAACATGCTTATTATATGCATCCTTATATATTTCAGCATTTTCAGAATGATACTGCATACGGTTTCTTACAGCAAAATTCTCCTGCACAAGCATAAAAAGTTTACGTTCGTACGCACGAATAAGTTCTACCTCAGATAATTTCCTTTTTCTGAATCGCATTGCCTGAACCGCAATATAACTACAATCATAATCCACATCATGATAAAAACCGTTGTATGCAAAAATCTGAGCCCAGTATTCCGGACTATTTACTGAAATATGTGATTCCTCATTATAGTCGAATGGCGTTGACGAGAAAATAATATCATCCGCGGCCTTACACATTTGCTCGATTGTCTTGACCGCATCCTTCATATCAAGATGTTCAACCACTTCGATACAGGTTATAAGATCATATTTTTCTTCAATATCCAATGTTGCATCTTTCACCCTGCAAAAAGGTTTTATGTCCTCACGCACCTGAGAGATAGCGTATTCCGAGATATCTATCCCATAGGCCTCAACACCAATATCATGTAAGGCTTCAACCATGAATCCTATAGCACAACCGACGTCCAGAGTACGTTTAGGCGCAATCTCATTTTTTATACGTGCTGCATATCTTCCAAATATCTCTTCCCAGCCATATCCATGGGCATATGGCATACTCCCAAGATACTTATCATAATATTCTTTGTTGTAGTACTGTTCTTCTTTACTCATACCGATACCCACTATCTTAAGTAATCCTCTATTATCGGCATTACTTAATCTCTACAATTTTCTCCAATATGTTCTCAACCCACATCGTCATTCTGATGCTGGAATACTTATCCAAAGACTTTTGCGATAAGCTTAACATATCCTTATCCGTAAACGGTTTCTCATACACTTTCCGAAGATTTGCATACCATTCTTCTTCGTTATTACATAAATATCCGTTGTCACCGTATTCTATGGCATGTGCATAAGCATACGTAGGTGTAGCCAATGTCGCTGTTCCGACTATAGCTGACTCAAAATATTTTAGTTCAGACTTGCAATTCGAAAAAACATTATTCAGCAATGGTACAATATTTACATCAACCGTTGCCTGTTCATATTGAAGTCCTGTCATCGAGGTGAATGGCTTAAAAATGATTCGTCCTTCATTTACCAGATAACTGTATTTATCTGCAATCTCCATATATCCAACTATTTTTAGCCTTGCATTTTTATTCTCATTGAAAAAAGTTTCTATTGCCGGCAACGCAACCTGTAAATCCTTAGCATGAGTCGGAGATCCGCTAAAATAGCCTATCTCATAGTAATCTTCCGACTTAAGCGACATTTTAGCCCTCAAATACTCATCTGATACCTCCTGTTGAAGCATATTCAGATAATTAGGTATTACATAACATTGCTTATCGAAATCTTTTCTAAGGTAATCTGCCAAGTATTCATTCGTGGTTATAAGACTATCACATAATTCTATACACTTTTCATTTCGATACATCAGCCCGTGCCAGAAATTATATTCATAATCTTGCGAAAACCCTAATGCAGCTGCCAAATACTCAAAATACTTAGGCTTGTAAACCAAATCATCAATATCATATCCAACTATCAGTCCGTATTTTTTCACGCCCCGAACAAAATCTTCCAGCTTTTCGGTCCAAGGACAACGAATCAAAATAATCAAATCAAATTCACTAATATTCTTCTTTATACAATCCAGTTCATTCAGTTGAAACCATGCACCGCCCCATTCAAAGCTATAATCCAAAGACTCACAGACATTATAGCCTCTGTATCTGAATGTACTTGAGTCAAATTGTGGATATATATATCCAACTGTTCGCTTTCCATTCTTCTTTGCCCCAGTAATTTTAGCCAATCTATCTTCCACTGAAATATTCCAAGGTGCATCCCTATATATTCTATTACTGATTTTTTCAATATTATACATAATGCTCTCCGCATTTATAGCAATGTCAACATTTACATTGTTAACCGATCTACTGATTTACAGATATATCAAATTCCATATAAAAGCTGTCAATCGGTTCGCTAAACCGTATTATACATTTAGGGTCCAGGGAATTCATCTTCCATGCATCTATACGAATAAGCTCCGCTTTTTCATCCCATTCAAAATCAATATCGCAACCGCACATTATTTTCAATCCACTCACAGATACACTTACATATTCTGCTGGATCAAATCTAACAGCTGACATCGGCTTAGATAACTTTACAAATACTTTATTAGTTTCCAAAACACTAAACTGATAATTTATTTTGTCACTTTCGTTATAACCATTACCCAAATCGTAGTATATTCCACCATTAACAGTATTCACGCCACCATTAGCAGCCAATTTCTGTATCCTGTTTTTTACAATCTGTTCCTGCTCTATTTCCTCCAGGCTTCGTCCGGTCACATACTGCAGATAGTCATTGCATACATCCTCTGTAGCACCTGTCTTCATAATATGACCATGTTCTATCCATACTACTCTGTCACACAATGCTCTTACAGTCTCAAGCGAATGTGAAACGTACAGCACTGTTGTTCCTCCTTGTATCATAGAACGCATTTTCTCTTCACTCTTCTTCTGAAAAGCTAGGTCTCCAACCGATAAGATTTCATCTACAATAAGAATCTCCGGCTCTACCAATGTTGCAATAGAAAAAGCCAGACGTGCTATCATACCTGAGGAAAAATTCTTAATCGGAACATCTATAAAATCCTTCAGTTCTGCAAAAGCTATTATATCCTCAAGTTTACTGTTGACAAATTCTCTAGAGTATCCCATAACTGCACCGTTAAGAAATACATTCTCCCTTGCACTGAGTTCACCATCAAAGCCTGCCCCTAATTCAATCATCGGACAGATATTACCATTCACTTCAATTTTTCCCGTTGTGGGTTTCATAACTCCCGCAACTATCTTAAGCAATGTCGATTTACCTGCTCCATTACTGCCAATAATTCCAACCACCTCGCCGGAATCAACGCTAAAACTGATATTCTGTAACGCCCAAAAGTCATTATCCTTTTTGCTTCTGTGATTTTTATTGACAATACCGTCTACAAAAGCCTGCTTAAAGCTATAATTCTTTTCAATTCCAAGGTTGAAACACATTCCAACCCCTGACAATTTAATAATCTCGTTAGACATAATGAATAAATTTATCCTGATTATTCTTAAATACGATTGTTCCCAGCAAAGCAAATCCCAAGCCACTCACTGCACAAGCTATCCATATCAGCGGCGACGGCATCTCACCATACAAAATAATACTGCGCCCAAATCCAATCAGATAGTATAAAGGATTCACCTTAAGTACCATCTGTATTCCACGACCAAGCATAGTTTCATCATATAGTATCGGTGTCAGATACATCCATACCATTACTACAATTCCGTATATATGTACCATATCGCGGAAAAAAACTGTTATACAAGATAAAATAAGCGTTACTCCCAATGTAAAAAGGAAAAGACACATAAACGAGTAAGGCAGAAATATATACATCCAGTTAACGTAACATTTCGTGCCTTCGACTGCATTACCAGTAAAAATAATCACACCTGTAAGCGGAATCAGCGTGAATAGAAAGTTGATTCCCACAAAAATACATTTTGAAAGCGGAAATATATATTTAGGTATATATACTTTATTAATCAATGAAAAATTCTGAACTACCGAATTAAGTCCTGTCGATGTAGCCTCACTAAAATAATTGTAATACACTAATCCGATCATAACATAAACCGGAAAATTAACTCCCGGCTGACTTAATCTGAATATATTACGAAATACCAGTGTCAATACGGTCATACTCAATATCGGATACAGAAGGCTCCAAAGCATACCTAATACCGAGCGCTTATATTTAACCTTGAAATCTCTGATAACTAATTCTTTAAGTAAAAAAGAATACTTTTTTGCGCGACAAGCAATCTGCCTCACTTTCCATCACCTCTTGAACTTCTTATGAATAAAATTTCTGACAGTTTCCTTAAAAGGCCAGCGTTTTTTTTGCATATACTCTATAAATCTGTAACTATAACTGTTCTTAATACCGCTAAGTTCTCTTTCAAGTCTCAGACTTTCTGCGCTATGATTTCCGAAAGCGCTTTTCTCTATCTCATCAAAAAAGTTTTTGAAATTATATGTGCAGTCACCACAAGAAATCCCACCTGTATATTCCTCATATAAATAAAAATATTCTTGTCCCATTTTCGCAACAGACTTCTCTGTGATATTCTCTGTTCGCTGTCTGATAGCATAATATTCTTCGCCATCAGCTTGGATACTCTTTATCTTCTTAATTATAGTCGATGCATCTACCGACATTGGTACTTTCCACCCGCACTCAAGTTCATCTATTCTGTCTGATAAAGCTCCAATATCAGTCGCCAATACAGGAACACCTGCTATTAATGCCTCTGACATAACATAGCAAAAGGTTTCTGGCCATATAGGAAGAATACATACCAAATCAATCTCCAGTTCATCCAAGGTCGAAACAATCTTATCTCTGTTATACCAGTCCAGGAAAGAGTAATCTTTTCTCTCTAAATATCTGATATCAGCATCATTTGTGCCTCCGATTACATACCATCTGATTCCCGGAGTCGCCTTCATTATCATTTTTTTAATAACAGCAGTGCCCTTAGCCTCGTTAAGCCCGCCTACAAAAGCAACACGTATTTCCTGCTTTATATCATGTGTGGCTTTTCTTTTGTTCTGCTTTGTGTCAGGCAAAGATATACCATGTGATATTACTGTTCTTCTATCACCAATATTTTTATAAATGCTTTCAAAAATATTAGCAGCCGCCTCTGAAGGAAATACTATTTTTTCACAACAAAGAATTGCCTCTAGATATTTTTTTCTCCAATTATCTATATAATGCACAAATTCAGGCACATAAAAATCCGTTTCACTATTCTCCGCCAGACATTTTCTGCATATAGATTCATCACAATTTGTATTACAATATTTCCGCTTGCTATCCAAAAGCTTGAGCGACGGACAAATCGAATAATAATCATGAACAGTAAATATTATAGGAATTTCAAGTGACTTAGCCACATGAAACATATCCAAGGATAACTGCTTTGTATGATGAATATGCACAAGACTGATATGAAAAATCTTTAATACCATCTCGCACACACATTTTATTCTGTCATTTGAAAACTCAGGGACTTCAGAGCTTTTTCCAACATAATAAGAAAAGCTTAATGATTTATCATCAATATATAAAGTCAATTTGAGTACCGCTAAGTCTCTGGCCAAAACAAAAATGTTATACTTATCCTTCAATGAATCTTTTAAGTCACTTATATGAAACTGAGTTCCGCCGATATTATCATCAGCATTCTCAGCAAAATCCCTATGTGAAAAATATAGAATATTCTTTCGGCCATTATTTAGCATAAGCTGTAGCTTTATATTGTCCTGAATCTCATTTATCGGGTTCGACGTATAAAAAACTCGGTTTTCATCAGTAAGTTCCGGATATCTTTTTATTAAAATCAATTCATGCTCCTGTGCCAGTTTCAATCGATTCTCCGGTAAAAAACTGGCTGATCCGCTGTGATACACAAAAGTATCATCTGCCAGAACACATCGATAGCCCATCAAGCGAGCTCTGTAACAAAAATCTCCTTCTTCGCCATATCCTCTTTCATAAGTCTTTGCATCAAATTTCCCCACATGCTTAATCACCTTGCGCTTGATATACATGCAAAAGCCTACACATACAGAAATTATCGGGTATCTCTTAAGACTGCATTCCTCTATCAATTTACCAAACTGTTCAATAGTATACCCGTTTGGCAGCTCGTTATCTTCACAAAAATTTGGAACAGAACATATAGTAGCACTATTCGAAAGTGGCGATACCATTCCATATTCCTCATTGCGATATGCAACGGCAACCAATTTATTAAGCCAATTTGCTGTTACTATAGTATCTGAATTAAGTAATATAACATCATTTTCGTCAGACTGCTCAAATCCCCAATTAACATTATTGGAGAAACCCTGATTGCGTTCGTTTTCATGTACGACTATATTGTTATCCTTTAATCTATCGATATAATCATGAATGCGCGCGTCAGTACTGCAGTCATTTATCAAAATTAATCTGTAGTCCGAAGCTTCTGTATGTATTCTTACACTTTCTATGCATTTCACCAATTCTTCAAATGCATTATAAATTGGAATAATAATATCTATCATAAATATAGTCCTACAACTGATTCCTACTAAAAATGTAGCGGTCTTCAGAACACTCCGAAGCCCGCCACACAAAGCTTATAACCTAACCGAATTGTTTAGTTATTTTTTACCATAATCTTAATCATCAAATCGCTATTTTCGATTTCCAATCCATCGATCAGCAATACTCCGTCTGTAAAACTGCCATCGATAGTAGCCCACAATGTCAAAGGCAAATCTTCTGAATTATCATAAGTAACAGAAAGAACAAACTTCTGTCCTTGTGTCACAACAATTGTATCCTCAAATACAATCTCATTATATACACCATCATTAAGCACAACTGAACATGTTCCCTGTGCAACAACATTTCCTAATTCATCGGCCAACGAATACTGTACTGTTGCATCATAATCTACAACAGTAAATGTTGCAACATCGACACATATTCCATAAAGTTCGCAATCCTCACGAATAACAAATGACTGCTCTACTACGGCGCCTTCAATATTACCGATAACATCTACATTTCCAGTGCAGTTATAATCCACATAAGAATATTCTTCCTTAATCTCTGTATCTCCACCATTGGGATCTACAGGATCGGTATTATCAGGATCTACCGGATCCACAGGATCTGTATCTCCGCCATTAGGATCTACGGGATCCGTATTATCGGGATTTGCAGGATCTGTATCATCTCCGTCAGGATCTGTGTTATCAGCAACAGAAGGCTTATCATCTCCGCCAATGAATGCATTATAAGCAAAGTAACCGCCAACTCCTATGCCACCTAATACTACCAATATACCGATGATAATACCGATGATTGCACCTGCGGGAAGTCCCTTCTTCTTTTTCTTGACCGGCTCATTTTCTACACTGCTCTCAGGAACATATGAAGAAACAAATCCCTGACCATCATCCAAATTCTCTACAGCGGGAGCAGCAGGAGTCTGTTCAAAGTTGTTTACAGGATTCTGTTCTGCTGCGGGAGCCTGCTCAAATGCCTGCTCAAATGCCTGTTCTACAGTAGGTGCCTGTGCAAAGTTATCCGCAGGAGCCTGCTCAAAGCTGTTTACAGGTACCTCGTTTCCTGCATTGTCACCATTAAATCCACCAAATCCGTTAAACGCGATAGTAGCTTCATCATCCAACTCGCCAAACGCATTTTTAACAGGTTCCATATCGTCAATATTCTGAACTATAGGCTCATCAACAATAGCCTCGACAATGGGCTGCTCAACCACTGCATCTACCACAGGAATCTCTTCTACTGCTTCAACTACAGGTTCTGCCACCTGTTCGATTACCTGCTCTGCTACAGGTGCTTCCTCTACTGTCTCTACTACGGGCTCAGCCACCTGTTCGATTATCTGCTCTACTACAGGTGCTTCCTCTACTGACTCAACTACAGGCTCTGTCACCTGTTCGATTACCTGCTCTACTACAGGTGCTTCCTCTACTGCCTCGACTACGGGCTCTGCTACCTGCTCAATCACCTGCTCTACTACAGGTGCTTCTTCTACTGCCTCCACTACAGGCTCTGCCACCTGCTCAAATACCTGCTCTGCCACAGGTGCTTCTGCTACAGGCTCTGCTGACTTCATCTGTGCTCCGCACATGTAACAAAACTTAGAGCCATCCGCAATCTGGGTTCCACAATGAGTACAAAACATCTTTTTTCCTCCCTGCCCCGAATACATACTTCGAAGCTAATCATATAAACAATATGAATAAACACACAAAAACTAAAGGTCCCAATGAACCTATTATTCGCAATACATTTATAACACACTTATTGCAAATACGCAAATATGGAGTTATTTACTGCACGCTGCTCCAAAAAATCCAAGCAAACTAAGTATGTTTGAATTGACATCAAACTTAGTTTTTGCATATTCTCTTCCCTTTATTCCATATGCATCAACCAACTCTTTATTCGCTATGATTTTTCTGATTGCTTCCGTCAATCCGTCAGCATTTCTTCTATCATATAGAATTGCGAACTCGCCATTGTTGGTCAGTTCACGGTTTGCACCTGCATCAGGAACTATCGGGCAAAGACCTGCCAACATATACTCAACGGTCACTCGTCCGAATGCCTCATTCTCGGAGCACATTACTCCACAGCTATAACATTGCAGCTCCTCAGGTATATTGTTTGAATATCCTTTTATCTCAAAACTATCATCGACCTTTAGGTCATTAATCATCTTAACTGTTTCTGAATAGTAAGTGCCCTCTGTATTTCCGTACATAGCTATGGATATTTGCTTTCGCTCGTCTTCATTCAGCCTGCTTATAGCTTTCACCAATAATTTCTGCCCTTTGGCTTCGCAAAAAGATCCGCACATCACCATCCTAAGTACATCCGCTTTGTCAACCGATTTCACATCTTTTTCACTGTTCATAGTGAACCTTTCAGCATCCACTCCATCGTATATCACCGATATCCTTTTTGAATCTATTCCCAACCCGGTCCACACTGTTTTGGTAAATTCCGACACTGCCAAAAAGAAACTGTTATCGGAACTCATTCGATTAATATAATCCTTATGTATCGGATAACAGTTATAGTTTTCTTTCAACAATTCTCTCAAATGCCAAACATGAGGTAATCCGTATTTTGTTGCTACTTTACCCGCTACATCTACCACCATTGAATTGGTATGTACCAGGTCAACCTTCTCTTTAACAATTATTTCTTCAAGCAACCTCTCAGCTTTAGGATTTTTTGTATGATATAAAAACTGTCTGAGCAAATATTTCATAGCAAAAATCGGTGCAATATTATGTTTGGGTATCTGTGACCACTCATAATAAATCACATAACACTTTATGCCTTTATTCTCACAATATTCTGTAAAGCTGTTCTTTCTCGGAGAAACAACCACGGGGACAACATCGTTTTCTACTTCTCGTTCCAACAATTCTCTGAGAGCCAGCGCACTTCCGTACTTATCATCTCCCGATGTAATATGTAATATTGTCATCCGTTGTAATTCCTCCTTTCATTCATAATTTGATAAATTTTGTACGCGGTTGCCTTTAGCAACATCAAATATTCACAAAAATAGATTATAACACACCACTTACTCTTTACAATTGAATACACCTATTGTTCACACTTATTTCAAACCATTCGCCTTGATGATTATTTGCAGAAGTAATAAAATATAATCACTTTATTAGTCAGAGGTAGTCTATGCGATACAAACCGTCAGATCATACATTTGTAATATGTGCATACAAATCCAGTCCCTATCTGGAGGATTGTATTCGCTCTCTTAAATTGCAGAGTGTACACTCTTCAATCATCATCACAACCTCTACCCCCAATGAATATATCAGCGATATCGCCGACCGCAACGGTATAGAAGTATTCATCAATCATGCTTCAACCGGGATAGCCTCAGATTGGAATTATTCACTCAAATGTGTGAAAACAAAACTTGCCACCATAGCCCATCAGGATGATTTATATGAACCTGATTTTCTCAAATATACGCTTCGTGAGCTAAACAAAGGTGGCAACAGCATCATGGCATTCACCTCTTATTATGAAATTCAGAATAATAAAAAGATTACTTCGAAGAGCTTTATTAACCTGCGAATAAAAGAATGGATGCTCAAACCCCTTACATTTATTTGTATGCAAAAATCACGAGCTGTAAGACGCTGTATACTTTCTTTAGCCGATCCTATATGCTGTCCGTCTGTCACTTATGTTAAAAGAAATCTGCCCAAGAATTTATTCTCTTCCGAATACAAAGCAGTTCTTGATTGGCATGCTTGGGAGCACCTGTCACGTGGAGAAGGTCGCTTCGCATATATTGACCGTCCGCTGGTCGGTCACAGAATGTATTCCGATTCCACTACTATGAAAATGATAGAAAATCACGAACGCTCTAAAGAAGATTTAATGATTTACAGGCTTTTTTGGCCGGAACTTATAGCTCAAATGATAGATAGATTATATTCTCTCAGCCAAATAAGCAGAAAGAAACACAAAGCAGATGAAAAATAACAGTATTAATATAGATAATATAAAAATACCTAAAGACAAAATCTCTGTTGCCATGGCAGTATATGAGGGAGAAAAATATCTTTCGGCACAACTAGATTCAATCCTCTGCCAGCTTCGCGATTATGATGAATTGATAATATCATACGACAGAAGTGAGGATTCTACCTGGGATATCATCAATGATTACGCCGCACGTGATTCCAGAATATCTGTATTCAGGAATCCTTCTTCGGGAATTACCTCCAACTTCAACAATGCATTAAAACACTGCACCGGAAAATACATTTATATTTCCGATCAGGATGATATCTGGATTTCAAAAAAAATCTCCACCGTTCAAAAGTATTTCAAGAAAACAAAAGCCGATCTGATTATCCACAACGGAGTATACACCGATGCCCGACTCAAGCCCATATCCCGCCCATTCAATGAAATATATCGAATCGGTGACGGTAAAATCAAAAATATAATTATGCCTCGATACAGCGGATGCTGCATGGCCTTCAATCGAAGAATGTTAAAGAAAATATATCCCATGCCCGAAATACATGGTTATGATCAGTGGATTGCGACTGTCTGTGAATTTTGCGGTCACATCGAATATCCCAATGAAGTATTAATCTTGCATAGACTGCATGGCAGCAATGCTACCGATCTTAGCAAGAGCAGGCCTCTCACTACAATAATAATTATGCGTAGCCTTCTGATTTATAATTTAATCAAAAGACTTATTTTTACCCGTTTTCTTAATCACTGTTTTCATCACAATTAAAAATCCCACTGTCAATGCAGCGCCTACAGGAATAGCTATCCAGGTCAATCCC
Source organism: Lachnospiraceae bacterium (assembly GCA_024403435.1). Taxonomy (GTDB): domain Bacteria; phylum Bacillota; class Clostridia; order Lachnospirales; family Lachnospiraceae; genus AC2028. Next base: position 26,690 of record JAKSRV010000006.1, on the reverse strand, counting down.
ACGTTGCTGAGTGCTCCCGCAATGAGATATGTCACAAAGGATATCACAGCCACACTAAGTGCATAGGGTAACTGAGTTTCCACATGATTGATGTGATTACAATGAGCACCTGCCGAAGACATAATTGTTGTATCGGAAATCGGTGAACAGTGATCGCCGCACACAGCACCTGCAAGGCAAGAAGAAATTCCTACAAAAAATAAAGGACTGGTCTCGGGGAACACGGCCGATACTATAGGAATGAGTATTCCAAAAGTTCCCCACGAGGTTCCTGTTGCAAATGAAATAAGCGAAGCTATTACAAATACCACTGCCGGTAAAATCCATGCCAAATTCTGAATACTTGCCATTATCGATTCAACAAAGATTTTGGCATCCAGCATATTGGTGACTCCTTTGAGTGAGCTTGCCAGCGTAAGAATCGTAATTGCCGGTACCATTGCCACAAATCCTTTTGGCAGACATTCCATTGCATCCTTAAAAGATATAACTCTTCTTGCGCATAAATATATCATTATGAAAACAATTGCCAACAGTCCTCCCCAAGGAAGTCCAACGTACGCATCAGTTTCAGATAATGCATCAATTACCGATCCGCTTCCCTCCAGAGACTGATAGCCAATCTTAAGTAATCCCCAAATACAGAAAAAAATCAGCGCAAAAACCGGAATTATAAGATCATACATTTTACCTGTTCTTGGATTAACAGGTCCATCTTCTTCTACTATTCTCTCATTTTTCTCTTCATCTTTATTTTCCGTTGTGACATCAATAATACTGAGATCTCCGTTTTCTCGCGCCTTAATCTCAAATTCTGCCATCTTACCGTAGTCAAATCCCATAACAATGATGGTTACTACAAATACCAATGTATAAAGTGAATAAAAATTGAAAGGAATTGATCTGATAAATAAACCAACTCCCGAATATGACTCACTGTTAACACTTCCCGATACTGCAGCAGCCCATGAAGATACAGGAGCAATCATGCAAATTGGTGCTGCCGTCGCATCAATTATATATGCCAGCTTTACTCTTGATATACGTTTACTATCGGTAACAGGAGACATTACGGATCCAACTGTCAGGCAATTGAAATAGTCGTCGATAAATATAAGTATTCCCAGTAAAAATGATGCAAGTTGTGCTGCCGTTCTCGATTTAATATGCTTCTCCGACCATTCTCCAAAAGCTCTCGATGCTCCTGTCTTATTAACAAGCGCCACGACCATACCTAACATTACAAGAAAAAGGAAAATACCTGCATTATCAGCTACTGCTGATGTTAATCCGTCTACAACAACAATATCTATAGTGCCTTCAAGGCCGCAGTTGGCCACCATAAAAGCTCCAAGAGTAATTCCAACCAATAATGATGAATATGCTTCCTTGGTAACCAATGCCAATACAATTGCAACCAAAGGAGGGAATAACGCCCAAGCTGTTCCTTCAAAGTTCACTCCAAGCTTATTGGCAATAAATATTGCTACTGACGCAGCCAAGAACACTATAACTGCGATTAAGACACTTTTTGTAACTCTTGCCTTATTCATATACTCTCCTTCTTAATAATGAATATCCGCAACATAAAATAATTAACTTGAATTATCATTTCTATTATATACTATCTTAATTACAACAAAAACCCTCAAGCAAAACGCTTGAGGGTTTCTTTGTGCGTGCGCGAGAAGATTCGAACTCCCGACCTTTTGATCCGTAGTCAAACGCTCTATCCAGCTGAGCTACGCGCACATTCATTCAGTTGTTTGTCACAACAGATGATATTATATCCAACCACCAATAGAATGTCAATATAAAATTCAAAAAAGATTTTTAAAACCAATCTATTGAAATTGGTGGGAATATTAACCCGCTATTCCTTGATGCCTTTCAAGGAACTCTATGAACTCATCTTCCGGAATAGGCTTAGAGAAATAGTATCCCTGAATATAATCAACTCCGATTCTAACCATCTCATCGAGCTGTTCCTTGGTCTCAACGCCCTCTGTAAGCGCATTGAGTTCCATATCAAGAATCATTCGAACCGCAGCCTGAACAACAGCTTTTGCCTTTTTCTCATTGTCATAAGCCTGGATAAGTGACATATCGAGCTTGACAATATCTACAGGCATATCAATTACATAATCCAGGTTGGAATGTCCGTTACCAAAATCATCAAGCGAGAATTCCACACCATAGTCCATCAATGTCTTCATATTCTGCTGAAGCTTACGCTTAGCCTGAATAGTCGCAGTCTCAGTGATTTCCAGGTTAATAAAATTGGGATTAACCTTATTCTCTTCCATAATGCGAATGTATTTGCTGGCCAAATCCAACTGCTCACACTGAATGACAGAAAGATTTACTTCTATGTACTTTATACCCAATTCCTTGGGGCGTCCCGTTTTGATAAATCTGCAGGTCTTCTCAAATACTCTTTCACCAAGCTTGAGAATCAATCCTGTTTCCTCGGCAATCGGAATAAACTTTCCGGGAGGTACTATAGAATTATCCTCTCTGCGAATACGTGCCAAAGCCTCAGCCGACACAAATCTCTTTTCCTTGGTGGAATAAATAGGCTGATAGAATACTTCTACACGGTCCTTATCGAGAGCCTCTCTGATTTCACGAATAATCTGTTCTTTCTCTCTCAGCTCATCAAAATGAGACTTGCAAAGCCTGATTCTGGTACTGGTAATATTATCTCTGTTACTCTCTCTGAGAGTCTGGAATACACGTAAAATATCATCGGCCTGCTCAGCAACGGTACTGTCTGTCAGCATTACAATCAATGACTTGGGAGTCAATGATGCGGCACTGGTGTTTACAGTATCACTGAACATGCTGAATTGATCGTAATAAAATCTGTTTCTGAGACAAGATACAACTATCTGAAGCTTGCCTTCATCCGGCACTATACAAATAAACTCCTGCTCCACAAGCTTAAATACTTTGGCAAATGAGAACTCATTTACATAGTCAATTATCTGTCGAATTTTATCATTCAAATAATCGTCATCGGCATCACTTGTCTTGGCATCTGCCATTGACAAATAAATAGTACAGAACGTCTGATTACTATGCAACAGCTGATTCATATACTGAGAAATCATATGTGAATTGAAGCATCCAAAGTTTTTATCCATATTGGACTCGGGATTCTCCAATGTGAAGTAAATCAGCATCATACCGATAGCACATGCAAAATCCACGCAATAGAGGAAACCTACTATATGCTCAAGCAATGTTGCTACAGATAAAATAATCATCCAACCGATAACAGAATCTCTGCGTCGCTTACCAAAACGTCTTCTCCATTTGATTACCAGCCATATACATACAGCTACGTATCCGAATGTGGCAATAAATGTAAATCCGCTGCAAAGTCCCGACGCATAAGTCAAGCCCATTGCTTCTCTATATTTTATCGGAGCGATAATAATAGCTATAGTTTCAACCGCCGGCAACCACAGATTCTTTGCCAGCATATCCTTAAATTGTGCACGCGAGTATATTCCCGAAATAAGATACGCAGTGTTGGTATAACCAACAGCCACAATTGATACCATATGCCCCTTGCACAGAAGCATAATAGCAGTCTGACTGAATGTATCGGGATTACCCAAAGCAACAACCGACAACAGTCCCATGATTACACTGAACACGTTGATAAATATTATATTGAGGTAAACTGTCTCTGAAAACAGTCCAACCTTCTTGTGCTTAAGGTCAAACACAAGCAGAATGAACAGCACTATCAGACCACAGCATTGGGTGTATATATTCATAGAACCACCTCTGTGCCTTTAAGAAAAACGTGCATCCCCCATTGACGTTTTAGTGCATATAACAAAAATAATATATCTTTTACTCGGCCAACGCCTTCTCGTAAAACTCAACGATTTCTCCCATCATCGCATCATTTACGCCGTCTTCATCAAACATCAGATCGGTATGGCCGTTACTTCCATCTTCTGTAGCAAGTGTATAAGTCACCGAATCGGATGTTATCTCATCACTGTGCGAATATACCGAATATGCATCCGCAGGTGCGGTATGATCTTCGGCTCCCTGAATCACAAGAACAGGAATATCGCTTGCCGATATCGCATCATCCGCCTGTATATCCATTGTTGCCTTGTCAAACAGAATTACCTGATATGCCCATAGGTTAAAGTAATTGATATTGGCAGCTTTTCCGATGTATCTCTCCGAAAGTCCGATTACAGCTTCCATGGCAGAATTGAGTCCGGATACCGTAACAACCGCCTCAATACTATGATTGCTCTCCAACATACTGCATACTGCAAAACCACCGCGGCTGTGACCGAACAGAACGATTCTCTCATCCGGGAAATTGGCTTCAACATAATCAAGCACCGTATCAAGATCCTCGATTTCCTGTGAAAAACCTACTGTTGACTTACCTGTACTTTTGCAACATCCGAGTGGATCAAAGCTGAGAACATCCCAACCGGCTTCAACAAAATAACCGGTCATAGGAAGGTAATCATAAGCTCCGGCATGAAGGCCGGGTGCAATGACTATCATTCCCTTCTCATTCTCAACATCATAAAAATATCCCTGAAGAGTCTCATTTCCCTCAGCTATATCAATGCTGATTCCGGAATCCATCAATTCCGAATATTCATTCAGATCAAAATCAGGTGTCCCGTCATATCTCGTAAAGATAGAGTCATAAATAATTTTTGTTGCAATAAGATTTGATATCAAAATAAATGCAACCACTATCACTACTACTCTTACAGCTATTTTCTTTTTTCTGCTCTTTTTTTCCTCATGATTCAAATCACTGTTCTTTTTCACAACCTGTTCCACCTGACTAAAGTATTAATAATAGTAGTTGTATCTGTTAAGTTCATCCACAACCGTAATAACAATTACCAATACCCAAAGAGCACATACCGCGAGTGCACCGATAGACAGACCGAGTCCGGCCTTACACTTACCGTTCATAGCACCCTCACGCTTCTTGTATTTAACCGCCTTAGCAATTGAAATAGGCGCCATAATAACACTTCCCAGTGAAAAATAAACCGTAAATGCAAGTGCAAGGCTGACTATTCCGAGTACAAGTGTTGATGTCGAACCATCGTTTACAGAAGATACCGGGGTATTGTATGACTGATATCCGCCGGTAGTTCCATACATCATATTATTCTGACTATAAGGACTTGTCTGACCGTATGCACTATTCTGACTATACGCACTCTGCTGTCCGTACATACCGTTCTGACCGTATGTGCCCTGCTGACCGTAGGGTGAAGTCTGGCCGTAAACGCCCTGCTGACCATATGCTCCCTGCTGACCGTAACTTGCAGTCTGACCGTAAGCGCCCTGTTGACCGTACGCTCCCTGCTGACCGTAGCTTCCGTTCTGGCCATATGAACTGTTAGCTGCATAAGGATTCTGAGATGCACTGCTCTGAGCAGGTGCTGCAGTCTGAGAAGCATAAGAAGAGTTAGGATTTACCTGTGCATACGCATCAATAGGCTGAGGCTCTGCAGCACTTGCTGAAACTGCATTAACCGTGTTGTTTACTGACGAATTATTTGCTGCTGAGGTATTTACCGACGATCCGCCAAACGCAACCGTCTGCTCAAAATCCATTGATGAATTACCAACTGCATCTCCCACTACTGCTCCGGCAGCTGCCATCGTACCTGCTGCCACGGCACTCGCGGGTGCCATTGCAGGAGTACTGTTATTATTAGCGGAAACTGTACTTCCGCAATTAGTACAAAAAAGCGCACCTGCCTCAACAGGCGAACCACAAAAACTACAATTCATATATCCCTCCTACTAAATGTGCATAAAATGTCATAATATAACTAGATTATAGTATCACAAAACTATCAATTACTCAATATAGCCCTTAAAACGTTGAAAAATCATTGCAAAATATAGTTCTTTATCCGTTTTTCCCTCCTTTTGCTTGCGTCATATCTTCTTATCTATTAGAATAGTAATGTTTTGAGTCTGTAAACCGGCTTATACATAGATCATTTATGCAATAAGCCAACACAATATCTAAAATGAGGTAACAAAAATGATAAGTGCTAACAACGTCACTTACCGTGTAGGTAAGAAAGCTCTTTTCGAAGAAGTTAACATTAAATTCACCGAAGGTAACTGCTATGGTCTCATCGGAGCCAACGGAGCAGGTAAATCTACCTTCCTTAAGATTCTTTCAGGTGCTCTTGATACCACAAACGGTGAAATCGTAATCACCCCCGGCCAGAGACTTTCTGTACTTGAGCAGGATCACTTTAAGTACGATGCAAATGTTGTACTCGACACCGTAATGATGGGTAATGCCCGCCTTTATGAAATCATGAAGGAAAAGGATGCCATCTATGCCAAGGAAGATTTCTCCGAGGAGGACGGTATCCGTGCCAGCGAACTTGAGTCTGAATTTGCAGAGATGGACGGATGGGAAGCTGAAAGTAATGCAGCTACTCTTCTCAACGGTCTCGGCATCGGCACTGAGTATCACTACTCTACCATGGCAGACCTTGACGGTTCTCTCAAGGTAAAGGTTCTCCTTGCAAAGGCACTGTTCGGTAATCCCGACATCCTTCTTCTCGACGAGCCTACCAACCACCTCGATCTCGATGCTATCGCATGGCTTGAGGATTTCCTCATTGATTTCGACAACACCGTTATTGTTGTCAGCCATGACCGTTATTTCCTCAACAAGGTATGTACACATATCGCAGATATCGATTACGGCAAGATTCAGCTCTATGCCGGTAACTATGATTTCTGGTACGAGTCAAGCCAGTTGATGATTCGTCAGATGAAGGAAGCCAACAAAAAGAAGGAAGAGCAGATCAAGGAATTGCAGGAGTTCATCTCACGTTTCTCTGCAAACGCTTCAAAGTCAAAGCAGGCTACCTCGCGTAAGCGTGCCCTTGAAAAGATTCAGCTTGATGACATGCGTCCTTCAAGCCGTAAATATCCCTATATCGACTTCAGACCCGAGCGTGAAATCGGTAACGAAGTTCTCGTTGTTGAACATCTTTCAAAGACCATCAACGGAGAGAAGGTTCTCAATGATGTATCATTCATCATGGGACATGATGACAAGATTGCTTTCGTAGGCGGTCAGGAACTTGCAAAGACTACTCTTTTCCAGATTCTTGCAGGCGAACTCGAGCCCGATGAGGGAAGCTTCAAGTGGGGCGTTACCACTTCTCAGGCATATTTCCCCAAGGATAATACCGCCGAGTTCAATAATGATATGACAATTACCGAGTGGCTCACCGGCTACTCTCCCGTTAAGGATGTTACCTATGTACGTGGATACCTCGGAAGAATGCTCTTCCCCGGTGAGGACGGTGTCAAGAAGGTAAAGATCCTCTCCGGTGGTGAGAAGGTTCGTTGTCTCCTTTCAAAGATGATGATTCAGCAGGCCAACTGCCTCATCTTCGATGAGCCCACCAACCACCTTGACATGGAATCAATCACCGCCCTCAACAACGGACTGATTAAGTTCTCAGGTGTTGCACTCTTCTCTTGTCACGATCACCAGTTTGTACAGACCTCTGCCAACAGAATCATCGAGATTCTTCCTGACGGAACAATCGTTGACAAGATCACTACCTACGATGATTATCTTGCAAGTGATGAGATGGCAAGAAAGCGTACAGTATTTACCGCTGCCACCGAGGACGACGAGAACTAATTACAGTGTTCATACCAACAATCCATTGCTTACCCGCTTAGCTGTGGGTAAGCAATAATTTTTATACAGAGGCGTCAATCAATGATAGATTTACACAATCATTCGACCAAATCAGACGGAACACTTACGCCTTCGGAGCTCGTTATTCACGCAATGGAAAAAGGCCTTACCGCCTTTGCTCTCACCGACCACGATACAACTGACGGTTTATCGGAAGCCATGGCTTATGCCCAAGCCCTCAAAGACGGCACGATTCCATTTCCGTCAACTGCAGTACCGACAGAAGGCAGTACAGTTCCCGCTGTACCCGAGATTATTCCGGGTATTGAATTTTCAACCGAATACATGGGCCGCGATGTTCACGTCGTAGGTCTCGATTTTGATATAAATGATACCGCGTTCACCGGCAAGCTCTCTGAGTTCATTAATTCCCGCGACGGAAGAAATGAAAAAATGGCAGAAAAACTTGCTTCTCTCGGTATCGGCATCTCCTATGCCGGAATGCTCGAGATGTTTCCCGACTGTGTGCTCACAAGAGCTCACTTTGCAAGATATCTCCTTGAATACGGCTACGTCAAAAGTACCAAGGAAGCTTTTGACAGATATTTAAGCCCCGGATGTCCCGGATATGTTCCCCGTGAAAAGGTAACACCAATTCAGGCAGTTGAGCTTACCATTGCGGCAGGCGGCATTCCTATATTGGCTCATCCACTTATTTATAATTTCTCTAAAACAGAACTTGAGACACTTATAATTGAGATGAAACAAGCCGGCTTAATCGGTATCGAAGCCATCTACTGCACTCACTCACAAGCTGATGAGCGATATGTTCGTGAATTGGCTTCCGCCCACGGACTTGCCATCAGTGGAGGATCCGATTTCCACGGAGACAACAAACCCGGCCTCGATATGGGCACCGGCTACGGTAAACTGTATATTCCGAATGATGTTTGGGATAATTTGAAAGCTGCAAGAAAATCTTAAAGATGTGATATTAAAAAAACCAAGGCTCAGTCAGCCTTGGTTTTTCTATTCTCATTATTCTTAAATTTAAAATTTCAAATATTAGAAGGAACTAATTCATTGGAGGAATAGGCGGCATTCCGGGTACTACGAAAGCAGATGCCAAATCCGCAACATTACCTGCAGCGCTCCATTCAGCCATGCCCTGCTTCCATACAAGACTCTCCTTGCCAAAAGCTCCGTATCCTGCCATATTCTTTAATGTATTTAAATCATAAGGACCTGTAGGCTGTCCGTCTACAGCCACATAATATGCTGATGTAGGAATAGGAGGAGGTGTCATAGGCTGATTGCCTGCAGCCTGATTACCGGCAGCCATATTCTGCATAGGCGCCATCATACCGTTCATGGTTCCGGCAATATTCTGACCGATTGCTCCGCCGATTGCCATTCCTGTCATCATTCCGGTAAAGTTCATTCCGCCGTCTCCGTTTACGGTTGTTCCGCCTGCTGCACCCATCTGTCCCAAAGCATTGGCACCTGCTACGCCAACCTCTGTCTGTGCCCCAATCTGATATGCCGCAAGATTAGATGACTGTGTCTGAAGATGCTGAGCATACTGAGCTTCTTCCCTCTGAATACGAAGGGTTTCTCTCATATTCTCTGCATTAATCTCCTGCATTGCAGCGATGTTCTTAACTTCTGCTGCGGTTCTTGCCTCAACAGTAGCAGTTGTAACATCCTGAGTAACCTTCTTAAGTTCCTGATATCCTACACTTGACTTATCAAGCTCAATAGCACTTACGTCGGTAGTGATGATATCAATTCCGAATATAGGCTCAATAGCTGCCTTCAGGCTGCTCTCAGCCATGGTATTAACCATAGGAATATTGCGCTCAATCTGAACTGCAGGCATTCCTGTGGTAGCAGGTATGTTAGCAACAATACCCTTTACATTCTGAATAACCTTATCGCGAACCTGATTCTGAAGGTCTTCGAGCTTAAACTCGATTAATCTGTGAAGCTTAACAAACTCTCTGTAATCTGTAATCTTAAATGTAACGCTTCCACGTACAGCAACGGGTACACTGTAATCCTGATATCTGGGATCAAAAAGATCAAAGTAAGGAACTCCAAAAGGAACCTGGATAATTCCTGCTGTATTGATAAAGTAAACCTCAGCCTGGAAAGGAGTGTCTCCTTCGTAAGCTATTCCGATAATATTGGCAAGCACGGGGAAGTTCTTGGTCTGAATGATTCCGTCATAGGGTCCCTCGATGAAATCCTGGTATACGTCATTATTCTGCTTGTATACGAATACCGCAACCTCTCCATCCTTTACTCTGAGTGAAGAACCGAATCTGATAGCGTTCTCTCGCTTGCTGTCCTCACCCTCATGACGCCACTTCCACACCAGATATGAAGGCTCATCACATCTGATTACATTCATAAATCCATCTTCTTTAATCTTGTCAATTACTCCCATTCATCTCTCTCCTCTATTGTTTTTTCTTTCCGAGCATAGCACCCAATCCACATGCGACTATTATCAGTACATGGAATAAGTGTCCGGGTGCGGCAAAGCAAAATGCTATGTTTAATAATGCATTAACACAATATGCAATAAGTGCCACGATTTTTAAGTGTTTGTGACTTGCATATATAAATGAAATCAGCCCGTTTGCAAAAAATGCCAGCACTGTAAATGACAGTCTCGGATTGGCGGGAATTCCCGAACCCTTGAGCATTATGATAATAAAAACAAGCGCTGCCAAAAGCATCATTACAACACCAAAGAAATAATGCTTTCCGGCGGACTTTTTTTCTTCTTTTTCATTAAGAGCTGCATTCAGTTCCTTAATATCGGAATTGTATATCTCCTGAAACTTAACGAAATCGCTGTCATTCTTGAATAAGGTTTCCGCCTTAACGTATGACTGTTCAATCTTACTAAGCCAAGCTTCTGATATTTTTCTCTCCGTACCTGTAGCACTGAGATGCTTTTTTGTATCAAAATTGGAAGTCGCCAGCAAAAGGAACTCAAAAATATCTGCCTTGGCATTGGGAATCGGATAATTCTTGATAAGTTCAATCTTTTGCATTACAGATATCGTTTTTGACAAATCTTCTGTAAACTGCTTAACCGAAGAAGCACTTTCAACCTCTCTCAGCTCAAGTCCGCAGGCAGGGCATTTTGCCTCGAGTGCCTTGAGCACCTGTCCACAGCTGGGACATTTTGATATTATTCCGCTGAATTTCTGAATACGCTCGCCATTAATTTCATTCGACATTCGGCCACCCTATTTAACCCTTAATAAATTTACGTATTCGTTAAAGGCCCATGCAATGCCCTTTCCAATGTACTTAAACAGAAAAATCAGTCCTATAATCACAACGATTCCAATTATAATTTCTACAATTCGGCCACCGCCCGATTGTCCTTTATTTTCGTTCATCATTTCCTCCGGAGCTTAACTCTCAACAATTAAATATCTTCCGTCACCGATTTCAAACACCTCATCGGCCTGAAGTATATCACCGTCTACTCCGCCATCCATATCTACGCCTTCTTCTTCGAAGTATTCTACAACTTCATCCGCACTGTCTACCACAACTGCCATTACCTCTGTGAGGAAATCATCTGCCTCCTCCAGAGTCTCGGCAACTCTCTCATCAAAAAGCTGCTCCTGCTGGTCCAAAAATGCATTCAGCACCTTATCGTCATAACTTCTCATTATAATACCTCCTTGATCTCCTGATATAATCTTCCGATGGGCAGGCCCACTACATTATTGTAGTCGCCCTCTATTCCCTTAATATATCTGGCGCAAAAGCCCTGTATTCCATAAGCTCCCGCTTTATCCATAGGATCCTTGGTTGCTATATACTCTCTGATTTCTTCATCGGTCATTTCATAAAAATTGACTTTGGTGCACTCATGGAAGGTTATTCTCTCAACAGTATCAGTCACCTTGAGAAGTGTTACTCCCGTGTACACCTCATGCGCTCTGCCGCTCAACTGTCTGAGCATCTCGAAAGCTCCATCTTCGCCGTTAGGTTTACCGAGGATTGTATTACCGTTAGCCACAACCGTATCGGCTCCGATTACAATTACATCCTTGAGATTATGTTCATCGACCACAGCCTTGGCCTTTACATATGACAGCTCCTCTACCAGCTTGGCCGGCTCATCGCAATCAACATTTTCATCAGCATTGCTCACAATGACCTCATATTCAAGGCCTATCTGTGTAAGCAGTTCTCTTCTTCTCGGAGAACCTGATGCCAAAACAATACGCATTATTGCATCCTCATTTCTCATGCATTTGATATACCGTTTATCGAGTATACCGGCATATAATTTATTATTTTCATCAATCCTTGGGAAGAGCACTCTCTGAAGGACTCATGGCCGGAATAAATCTTCTTCCGTTGTTGTCCTCCTTAGGCAAGATTGCATTATATTTCTCAATCGCTTCCTGCACAAACACTGCCTGTGAATTGATTGACTTCTTACCTCGTCTGTCAGGCTTATGGTAAGAATAACTGTCAGGCTCAAGTACAGATGCTCCGATATTGTCCATCAGCTCAACATCAAGGATATGTCTGAGTTCAGCCTTATGTCTTTCATCCTTTACGGGGAATACTATCTCAACTCTGCGCTCCAGGTTACGAGGCATCCAGTCTGCCGAACCACAGTATATCTCACAATTTCCCGCATTCTCAAAATAGAAAATACGGCTGTGCTCCAGGAAAGTACCCACAATCGATCTGACAGTGATATTATCACTCACCTTGGGAATACCGACCTTAAGACAGCAAATTCCGCGGACAATCAAATCAATCTTAACGCCTGCTGCGCTTGCGGCATACAGTTCCGCAATAATATCCGCATCGCAGAGTGAATTCATCTTGGCAATGATGTGCGCACTCTTCTTCGCCTTGACATTTGCCACCTCGCGGCGAATCAGATATATAAATCTCTCCTTAAGCCAAAGCGGAGCAAGCAGCAAATCGTTCCATCCTTCAGGTTCTGAATAACCTGAAAGCATGTTAAATACTGCTGTAGCATCTTCACCTATTTTTTCATCACAGGTAAAAAGACCTATATCGGTATAGAGCTTTGCAGTCGAATCGTTGTAGTTACCGGTACCGAGATGAACATATCTTCTGATACCGTCCTCATCCTTACGAACCACAAGAGTAATCTTACTGTGTGTCTTTAATCCTACAAGACCATAGATAACATGACATCCGGCCTTCTCAAGCTGCTTAGCCCATTCAATATTGTGTTCCTCATCGAAACGAGCCTTAAGTTCTACAAGAACGGTTACCTGCTTGCCCTCACCTGCTGCTTTCTTGAGTGCTGCAATGATAGGCGAATTACCGCTTACTCGATACAGAGTCTGCTTGATGGCAAGAACCTGAGGATCGATAGCCGCCTGCTGTATAAACTCTACTACGGGAGTAAAGCTCTGATAAGGATGATGCATCAGCACATCGCCCTTTCTGATCTGCTCGAATATAGATTCCGCATCTGCAAATTCAGGCACAGGAACAGGATTGTGTTTGGGCTCTCTGAGATTATCAAAACCGCTCATTCCGTATATCTTCATGCATACGGTCAAATCAAGAGGTCCGTCGATGCGATATATCTCTTCATCATCAATCTTGAGCTCCTTTTTGAGGAACTTGAGCAGACGCTTGTCCATATCCTGCTCAACCTCAAGTCTGATGGCATCACCGCGCTGACGCTTCTTAACCTGCTTCTGAATCTCCTGAAGCAAATCCTCCGCATCCTCCTCCTGGAGAGTAAAATCACCGTTTCTGGTGATACGGTAATGCTGAGCACACACAATATCATAATGAAGGAAAAGCTTGGAGATATTTCTCTCTATGATTTCCTCCAGCATTATTATTCTCAGAGTCTCTGCCGGCTCACCTTTTTCAGGCTTAACATTCTTTTCGTCGCTGTTCTTCTCAACCTTATCCCCGGGAAGCACAACCACTCTCTCAAGCACACTCGGTACCTGTACTGTTGCAAACTCAAGCTCATCCTTTGTGCCCTTCTTTTGAACCATTGCACCGAGATTCAATGTCTTGTTTCTGATAAGAGGAAAAGGACGCGATGAATCAACTGCCATTGGTGTGAGAACAGGGTATACCGATTCCATAAAATACTTATCAACATATTCCTGCTCAGCTTCAGTCAGTTCCTCATGATGCTTTACTATCTGAAGTCCTGCCTTCTCAAGCGCAGGTACCAGTGACCGATTGAAAGCATTATACTGTTCGTCCACCAGCATATGTATCTCTGCAAGAAGAGCCTCCAACTGCTTCTTGGGCTTCATTCCCGCAATATCTTTTTTCTCATAGCCCGCATGAATCATATCGATAAGCGATGCAACTCTGACCATGAAAAATTCATCCAAATTAGAAGAAACTATACTCATAAACTTGAGGCGCTCAAAAAGAGGCACCTTCTTGTTTTTTGCTTCATTAAGAACACGATGGTCAAACTGTACCCAGCTAACCTCTCTGTTTACAAAATATTTTGAATCGTAAAAATTGTTCTTCAAGCTGTTCTCCTTTAGGTTATCCTTCAAAACTATGAATAATTCTCATACTGATTCACGTACTAATTTACACCGTGACCGCCGAGCAGATAATCTATAAACTGTGTAGCGGTTCTTCCGCTCAGGCCACCGTGAGCAAGCTCCCATTTATTGGCCTCAAGCAGAAGTTCTTCCTCTGGAAGAAGAATCTTATTCTTGGCAGCAAGTGCTTTGACAATTGCATCAAACTGCTTTTTGTCCGGTGAGCCGAAATAAATGGTAACACCGAAACGATATGCAAGTGAAAGCTTCTCCTGCACGGTATCTCCTGTGTGAAGATCCTGACGAATCTCCTCCTTATCTGCGGTGGTTTCCCTGATAAGATGACGTCTGTTGGAAGTTGCATAAATCAACACATTCTCTGGCTTCTTCTCAAGACCGCCCTCTATTACTGCCTTCAGATACTTATACTCAATCTCAAAATCCTCAAATGAAAGATCATCCATGTAAATAATGAATCTGTAATTACGCTTCTTAATCTGCGCTATTACCTCATTGAGGTCCTGGAACTGGTGCTTGTACACTTCAATGATTCTGAGTCCTCTGTCGTAGTACTCGTTGGCAATAGCCTTGATACATGAAGACTTACCTGTTCCCGCATCACCGAAAAGCAAGCAGTTATTGGACTTAAGTCCCATTACAAACGACTCGGTGTTATTCTTGAGCTTACGCTTAGCAGTCTCATATCCTACCAAATCATCAAATCTAACATGCGCAATATTAAGAATGGGAACGATATGTACTCCGTTCTCATCATGCTCTATTCTGAACGACTTATGTAAACCAAACTTACCTACACCGTACTCCTTGTAGAAGTTGGTAAGGACCTTTTTCATCTCTTCGGGATCCTGTGATTCGCCGAGCCATACAGCCAGCTCACAGATTCTTTTACAGATTCTGGTGTTGTACACCTTACTCTCACGCGCGCTGGAATCATACTCAAGAGCCAGTGCAAAATCAGGCACGTCCAGTCTTTCCATCAACGGTGCAAAGTCATAATCAAACAGCTCCTTGAAGATTCTGATATCGTGAAGAGCCGCCATATTGATGGTACCCTCTATCTCACCCTTAATCTCACAGCCGCAACTGTAGCTGTTCTCGTTATTGACAAGAAGATTGGTCAGATAGCAATGCCACAGGTTGCCATGGAAACCATAGCTTCCCGCCTGCTCTATCAAAAGATGAAGACACTCATACAATAAATGTCTCAAATCCTCTACATTGTAATATTCGTCATCATAATGAGACATGAGCCATGCCATGTCGTTGAGAAGTTTATCGTCTTCAAAATCACGGTATACGATAAGTTCCTGCTCTCTCATTTTCTACTCCTTTGATTACTGTAGCCATAAGCATCAGAATCTGAATCTTTTATATTAATAATTGCCTAAAATCTTCATATTGGCAGCTTCATCACGAAGACCTCTGAGAGCATTCTTCACTGCTCCGTCAGCCAGGTTGCCCTCAATGTCGATGAAGAATCTGTATTCCCAATCACGACCATCGATAGGTCTGCTCTCAATCTTGGTCATATTGAGGTTGTTGTAGATAAAGTGGCTGAGCATGTGATACAGTGAGCCACTCTCATGCGGTACCTCAAAACAAATGCTTATCTTATTGGCATCCTTTCTGAAAATCTTCTGATTGGTAACAATAATAAATCTGGTCGAATTGGTTCCGGAATTGTTGACACCCTTCTTGATAACATCAAGTCCGTACAGCTTACCTGCAAGTTCACTTGCAACCGCGGCCTGGGTAATATCTCCGTCCTCAGATACCTTTTTAGCTGCAAATGCATTATTCTGCATACCAATCTGATGAAGGTTACGCTCAGTCAGATATCTTGATGACTGCATCAATGCCTGGGGATGAGAATATACTGTCTTGATATCAGCCTCTGTAGCACCCGGCACACCAAGCAGACAATGTTCGATACTGATGGTATGTTCACCTACGATATAATTCTCAAACTCGCAGAGAAGGTCATATATTTCACTGACTATACCGGCGGTAGAATTTTCAATGGGAAGAACGGCAAAATCCGCACTGCCCTCATCAATAGCGCTCATTGCATCTCTGAATGTATCAACATGAAAAGAATTGACCTTATCACCGAAATACTCATTCATTGCAATCTGTGAATATGCGCCCTCAGCACCCTGGAATACCACTCTGGCCTTATCCGAATCGAGCTCATCCACACCTATAAAAGGCAGACGTCCCATGCTGCCGTGCTCTGCCAGCATCTTGTACTGAAGCTTACGGCTCATAGACATAATCTGCTCAAAAAGTTCCTCTATACCATGGCTGTTAAACTCATTATGTGTGAGTGACTTAACCTTGGCAAGTTTCTCTGTTTCACGCTGCTTGTCAAATACCTTTTTACCGGTCTCAATCTTGTACTCTGCCACCTGACCGCAAAGTTCCATTCTCTTCTCATAAAGTTCAACAATCTGACGGTCAACCTCGTCCAGCTGACCACGAATTTCCAAAAGATCCATTTTAAATACACTCCTATGTATCAATAAGTAGACTTACCAATAATTTACTATTAATTTGCCTTTATATCAAGTAAATATCGAGTAAATCAAGCCTATGCAAAAGGCCTAATCTACACTATACTTACAGTGTAGATTTCCTAAAATAAATAAATCGCCAAATATTGGCAAAATCACGTGAGGATTAATAATGCATAACAAAAAAGTCCGTCATCTTATCCTGATAACAGCGCTGATTCTTTTTTTGGGTCTCGGCGTATTTTTAAGTATATTTTTCAATGTAAGGAGCACAAAAATTCCTTCAAATCCCCCCGGTACTACCGGCAATACTGCAGGCAACATCAACAACGGTGGTTTATTTGCAGAATCGAACGGAGTTGTATATTTTTCCAATTCATTCGATGATGATACGCTCTACTCTATGAACGTTGATGAGACCAATATCAAAAAAATATCAGCAGCACAGGTAAGCAACCTCCTGGTAGCCGGCAAGTATCTGTACTATTTCCAGATAGGAACATCCGGAACAACCGGATTGGGCAGTGTCAGAGCCCCACATTCATTCAACCGTTGCAAACTGGATGGTTCAAAATCATCAACCGTAGTCCGTGAGACCGTAATCAAAGCTCAGCTGGTTGGCGACACACTCTATATGCTCGGCTCGGGAGACAACGGTTCGTACTTTTTCCGTGTGGAAACCAACGGTTCAGACAGAACCGGTCTGACCAATTATATAATCAATCCTGCCGCTTACTACAACGGCTTCATTTATTACAACGGTACCGTATCGAATCATTATCTGTATGCACTCAATCCCAATGACGATACATTCACCACCGTACTTGAATATAATATGTGGAACCCCGTTGTGGAAAACGGCTACGTATATTTTATGGACCTCACAAGCGACTACAGACTGTGCCGTTACAACTTAAGCGGAGGTCCGGTTGAAATTTTGTCAAATGATCGTGTTCAGTCATTTAACGTCGGCAACGGATATATCTATTATCAGACAATGGGTGAAAGCGCAGGTCTTTACTGTATGCTCTGTGACGGTAGTATGTTCATACAGCTTGCCAACGGTGAATATTGTGATATCAGCATGACCTCGAAATATGTATATTTCAAAAACTTCTTCGACCAAAGCATCACCTACCACTCACTCATCGGTTCGGGAAGTTACGAGACATTTACTGCCGCCGGCAAGGCTGCTCTTGAAGCAAAATAAATCCGTCGACATTTATTAAACCTCAACTGTTCTCGGTCACCCGGGACTAAAATATATAATACGAAACTATCAATTTGGAGCTAAAAATGTATCCGGTTATCATCATTGCAGCAACAGTCTGTGTGCTGCTCATCACTACAGTACTTACCAATCCCGCAATTCCCGTGGGGAAATATAAAATCAGAATCTTTTACTGGACCGCTCCCGTAATCGGAGCACTGGCACTTATATTCAGCGGACTGCTGCCCATAAAAACCGTATGGAACGGTCTAACATCTGCCGGAAGCATCAATCCCTTAAAAATACTTGTTTTGTTTATATCCATGACTACGCTATCCATCTTTTTGGATGAAGCCGGTCTGTTTTCATATCTGGCAGGAGTTGCTCTCAAATCCGCAAGAACCAGTCAGACAAAACTTTTTTTGATACTGTTTGCCTTGGTATCTATCCTTACGGTATTTACCAGCAACGATATCATCATTCTTACATTTACTCCCTTTATCTGCTATTTCTCCAAGAAAGCCGATATCGACCCGATTCCATATCTTTTCGGAGAATTCGTTGCAGCCAACACCTGGAGTATGATGCTCATCATCGGTAATCCTACCAATATATATCTGGCTATTGCTGCCAATGTAAGTTTTGGATCATATATTGCTCACATGGCTCTTCCGACAGTATGTGCCGGTCTTGTTGCACTTGGAATGCTGCTCCTCATTTTCAGAAAGCAGCTGTCCAAACCCATCAATGCTGCCGAAGAAAAGCCCTCTATCCGCGACAAAGGCATGGTAATCATCGGTGTTATTCATCTTGCAATATGCACTGTACTGCTAGTTATCTCATCCTATGTCGGTCTTGAGATGTGGTATATCACTCTCGGATTTGCTGTCAGCTTATTCATTTGTATAAACATATACAAGAGAACCAAGAAGGTACGTCAGCCGATATTAAGACACACCTTGGCAAGGGCCCCCTGGGAACTCATTCCTTTTGTCCTCTCTATGTTTTTAATCGTTCTCTCACTGGAAGAATACAATGTAACCGCACTTATCTGCGATGCTTTGGGTGAGACTTATCCCATATGGAAATACGGAGTCTCTTCATTTCTCGCAGCAAACATTATGAACAACATCCCTATGGCTGTTGCATTCAGCTCAATAACCTCACATCTTTCCGATGTTGCACTGATGCCTGCTTCATATGCGAGTATCATCGGTTCAAATCTCGGTGCCTACTTCACTCCTCTCGGAGCATTGGCAGGTATTATGTGGGCAGGTATCCTTAAGAAAATGGGTATTCCGTTCTCATTCAAGAAATACATCAGCTACGGTGTTCGCATATCAATACCGGTATTGGCTGCGGCACTTGCAGGGCTTACCATTGTATTTATGTTTGCTTAAGATTATTTATTTAATCATCGCGTACCGGCATATTTACGCCGACAAAAGGAGATTTATCATGAAAAGAATAAAAGATAGCGCAATGAAAATACTGACCATAATTCTCTCCGCTTCATTGCTCACAATGAACGCTTGCGGATTATTGGATGACAATTATTACGATGAAGACTATGATGAACGTTATTATTATGATGACACGGACACTTCCAACTCCGGTTCCGGCAGTCACAGCACATCAGGCAGTGCCGGCGTAGGCACTACTCTCTATGACAGCAGTGCTGTCAGAAGCAATCAGGTACATCTCAAGGGTAATAATCAGGACAAGGTTACCATCATGTTGTATATGAACGGTTCAAACCTTGAGACAGATGACAGCGAAGCCACCACCGATTTATCCGAGATCATCAAGGCCGGCTCATCCGATAATGTAAATGTTGTTGTCCAGACAATGGGTACCAAAAAATGGCAAAACTACGGTATCAGCGCCAACAGAACTCAGAGATACGAAGTAAACGGCAGTGGCCTTACCTTAGTAGACGATTCACTCGGTCAGCTGGATTGCACAATTGCTTCAACGCTCGGTGATTTTATCTCTTGGGGTGCATCCAACTATCCTGCCGACAGATACATTCTCATTTTCTGGAATCATGGTGGCGGTCCCGTATACGGCTTTGGCTATGATGAATGGAACGACGATTCAAACGCTGCCCTTACCATTGATGAAATGCAGACCGCGCTCAATGCCGGTGGTGTATATTTTGACTTTATAGGAATGGACTGCTGTATCATGTCCAGCCTCGAAGTATGTGTAGCTCTCTATGATTATTGTGACTATACAATTCTTTCAGAGGACTTTGAATCAGGCCTTGGATGGTATTACACCGACTGGCTGTCTAAGCTATACAGCAACTCTTCTATCCCTACCACCGATCTGGCTGAATATATCATTGACGATATGGTTAATGCTAATGCCAACGACTCAACTGCCGGTGACAATTCAATCCTCGCACTCATTGATGAGGGTATGATGAAGGTTCTCTGGACTGCTTGGACAGATTTTGCATATGCAAATGAAAAGGCCCTTCTCGACAACAACTACAGCCGCGTAGTAATGAGAGCCGGCAACAACGGACGTATCCATCCTGCAATAGATGCACACTTCGGTGTATCATCATCCATGGCATCAAGAACCGGATTTATCGATTATTTCTTCAGTGATTACTATTCGGATGACGAGAACTACTCATTGTCTCAGTACTACATCACCGACATTATGTCCCTGGCTTCAACTCTTGATACAGAGGAAAGCCAAGCACTCAGATCGGCCGTAAACAATACTCTGTTATATGTAAATGCGACCTCCGGAGATGCAGGCTTAACCGGCATTTCAGTCACACTTCCCTACGGAGACGCTACCTTTTACAATGATCTCAGAAATATCTTCAACAACTGTGGCTTTGATTCAAAGTATGTTGACTGGTTGAATAAATTTGTAGACGCAGAAGGAACCGGCAATTATTACGATTACAGTGATTGGGATGATGACTGGGACGGCTGGGATGAATATGAAGACGATTATGACTGGAGTGATTGGGGCTGGTTCAATGATGATTCTGACGAATACTGGGATGACTGGGATGATGATTCATGGGGATCCGGTTTCTGGGATTTCTGGGATGATGACGACTTCGATTACGACTACTACGATGATTACTACTATGATTACGATGATGACTACTATTACGACGATGATGACTACTATTACGACGATGATTATTATTACTACGATGACGATTATTACTACGATTACGACTGGTATTAATAACTGCCGGTTCAATATATAAAGACATATAATTGAATCACATATACATAAATCCGGCGCTGATTGAGTGCCGGATTTTTCATATTTCGTCGTTAGTTTTCATTAGTTGAACTCAGTATATAAAAACGCTCATATATACAGCTGCGACAGATAGTTGTATGCGTAGTTAAAGTGAATGCTACAGCTCCTTAGTCTACAGTAGTGACGTAAACGAATATCGTCTGTCATCCAAGACAGACGATATAGCAACATAACTGTCTGAGCGCTCTCATATCAATGAGAGTGCGAGTTTATGTTGTGTTCGTTGAAGTCACGTGATGTAGACTTAGAAGCTGTCAGTGAACGACCACGAAGCATTCAACTGCTGTCGCGCAATATTTATCAACACATTTTGTCCTATATATCGAGATTATTAATCCTCTTCTTCCAAATGCTCGATGCCTGTATTCAGAATCGTCAAAATATGTGTATCGGCAAGAGCGTAGAAAATAGTCTTGCCATCTCTTCTGTTCTTCACCAAGTCCATCTGCTTCAGTACTCTGAGCTGATGAGACACAGCTGATTCACTCATTCCGATAGAATATGCAATATCCTGAACGCACATCTCGGAAACTATCAATACATTCAATATCTTGAGACGTGTCGCATCACCAAACACCTTGAAAAACTCGGCAAGCTCCTGAAGCTCCTCATCCGGAGGAAGCTGTTTATCTACCAACTCTTTTATCTTATCATCCATAATTATCTCCCCGTCCTGTTATTTATATCAGACCAACTACTTTCATACTCATACAACTACATTTATATGTTTCAACCACACTCATCCTTATACGACAGCATTCATATGAATGTAATTAACGATTATTCATATGAATACAAGTCTCAATCATTCATATGAACAAAACTTAATATGACTATATAATACGAGTTACTGTGCGTCAATAAATATATTTCACCATTCCGTCACTCATTACCGTAGAGCCGTCATTCCTAACCAGCAGCACCTCTACATTGTATTCGGCAGCGAGTTTCATACCTTCCTCTTCTCCCAAAACAAATATCGCAGTTGTAATGGCATCCGACATCAGACCTCCGATATCTTTATTATCAAGCGTAGCATAGTCTCTCTTAAAATATCCCTTCCAGTCCTTGTCTGTAGGAATCACAGCGGTAACAGAGCTGATTCCGCTGTCAGCAGGATAACCTGTCGCGACATTCAAAATATGATGATATCTGATTCCGTCATATTCGACAAATCTCTCATAATCACCTGACGTTGATACAAAAAAGCTACCATCAAGCCTAAGGTTAGCTATTACCTTATCCGTATTCGCGGGATCTGCAATTCCCACATTCCAAGGCTGTCCTCCGTCTTTATACCCGTATGTAAGTATGCTACCGCCCGCGCTTACTATTCCGTACTTAACTCTGTCTCCAAATATATCATGGGCACGTGATAAATATATTCCTTTACCTACCGCTCCCAAATCGATAATCAGACCTTCCGGAATGTATATCCTATGTTCAGAGATTTCTACTTTCTCATACCCGCAATTGTTACATGCAAAATCAACAGCTTCCGCGGAAGGAAGCTCAAAATCCTCCGGATTCATTGCAGCCTCATCTATCCCCCACAGTTCTGCCAAGGCTCCGACAGTCACATCAAAGGCTCCGTCGGTCTTCTCTGACAGCTCCAGACATAGCAACAGATAATCCTCCAACTCTGCCGAAAGCTCATAACCATCCTGACTTCCTGCCGATTGATTCAACAAATACAATTCAGATCCCACGACCCTTCTCGACAAAATATTATCTTCCAGCTCGTCATCTGCCGCGTATAACTCATTTTGCACCTGTATACCGGTTCCGGAACCGATAGCTATATAATGCACCGTAAAAACAGTGCCCATAGCCATATCTGCCATTGTATAGTCTTCATATATACCGCATCCGGTTATGAAAATAGCAGCTGTAAGTACAGCCGCTATAATTTCAAACATTTTTCTAAAATACTGTTTTTTCATATGTGATTAACAATCCTCACATGTATCCAATTCATTCAGCATCTGCTGAACCGTTTTCCCTAAAATCGGATGTCTGTAGAAGCCCGCTATCTGAGACATCGGCTTCAAAACAAAGAATCTGTTATGCATATCAACATGAGGCACGATTAGATTTGTGGTAGAAATCACTTCCTCATCATAGAACACTATATCCATATCCAGTGTTCTGGGTCCCCAGTGTATCTCACGCTTTCTGTCTGCCGCCTGTTCTGTTTCATGGAGAAAATCCAGCAGCTTTACAGGTGAAAGCAAAGTCTTGATTTCAACGGCACAGTTAATAAAATCGTCCTGCTCTACCGGTCCGTACGGCTTGGTTATCAGCATGTCCGATACTGCTGCCACTTTTGTATGATTTTGCTTTTTGAGTGCTTCTATTGCATCGTCAATAAACTTTTGCTTCTCACCCATATTGGAGCCAAGCGACAGATAAGCGGTATGCCATGACAGCTTCCTTTCTACCGATACCGATTCAAAAGGTAATCCTATCGGAGCATCGGGCTTACGAATTTCCAGGCGCACTGATTCTACCCGGTCGTATCTTGTCAGGATTTCTATACACAGCAACTCACTGATACGTTCAAGCAGCTTGCAGGTATTTGCCTTCATATAATCTGTTATAAACGAACAAAGCTCTGCATAGTTTACAGTCTCATCGAGTTCATCCGACAGCACATCCTGCTCATCCGCATACAAATACAAATCAGCATTTATAAAAAAATCCTGTCCTTTTTCAGTTTCCTCTGCATACACTCCATGATTCGCATACACATTAAGCTCGCGAATCTTTATCATTCTGTAATCCATCAGCATTACTCCTGCTCTTCCAAGGCCTTCATCAATGCTTTATAAAAATCAGGATAAGTATCTCTGATCATCATAGGTCTGCCCTCTCTTGTCAGGAAACAATGCTCGGAATGTCCCTCGCACACTGCCTCACCGTTCTGATTAGTCATTGTATAAGCAAGCTTGAGCTTTACACCTTTGAACTCCTGAATCTTGACATCGATTGTTACCATATCATTGAAGGTGGTACTCTTCTTGTACTTGGCATCTACCGCTATTACAGGAGAAATAATTCCTTCCTCCTCCAATCTGGTATAAGGCCAATTTATCTTCTCAAGGTAATCAACTCTCGCCTCTTCCATCCATCTGATATAGTTGGAATGGTGAGTTACGAGCATCTTGTCTGTTTCATAATACTGTACTTTGTGCTGATACATTCTATTCTCCTCTTACATCCGTTACGGATTTCTTTTCATTATAGCATTTCCGTTGGCCTTCAGCCATTTGTCCCACTTTTTATATTCAGGGAATACTCTCAAGACCTGAGCATAAAAAGCCCTCGAATGATTCATCTCCAGTCTGTGACACAGTTCATGCACCACCACACTGTCTATCACTTCGGGCGGTGTAAGCATCAAAAGACAATTAAAATTCAGATTGCCTTTTGCTGAACAGCTTCCCCACCTGGTACGCTGATTTCTGATTGTAATCCGTCCGTAATCCACACCTATCAGCGGTGCATAATACGCAACCCTCTCAGGAATTATCTCCTTGGCTTTTTTTACCAACTCATCCAATTCCTCATCGGTGAGTCTGTCTACCCGGATTCGTTCGGCAGCCTGTATTTTAGCCAGATGTTTTTCTATCCAGCCCGAATGCTGTTCTACGAATCTTCTCGCGGACGCTTCGGTAGTAAGCAAAGGTACTCTTACAATTATGCGACCGCCGGGCTTAATCTCTATTGCCTTACTGCGCCTTCTGCTGCGCACTATTTCTATATCATATGATTGTGCATCATAATGTTGCTCTTGAATTCTATTAAAAAATAAACCACTCATATCTAAAAAAGTTCGTTTCTGATTCTTTGCATAGCCTCGGAATTGAATACCTTATTATGCGAGAGAAGGCGCTCATTTTCCGCAATCAGTTCTGCAAACAATCCCTTGGTAATTCTGTCTCCTTTGCCATCGGCGGTGATGATAAACACCATCAGGAATTGTACGTTAAGCATCGCCAAAAGCACAGGCTCCAACACATAATAATCTATCGATGCATTCAAATAATTCATCTGAAGCTTATACGAAAAATATGACTTCATCTTATCCATCAGCCAATCATATTTTTCACAGATTTCCATCCAGTTGCCCATAAAGGCTCTGTCAGCCCCGCTCTCGGTAATCTGTCCGAACTGTCGCTTATATGATTTAAACAGCTTATATACCTTTGAATGATACAGTCTCAGATAATCCTCCGGAATATTCTGATATATCAATTCATTTATAAAGCTCATGGGAAAGAATGGATACTCACCCATATCATCGGATGCTCTTTCCCTAAGGATGGCAGGCCGGGTCTCTTCACTCATCTCCTCAAGCGCTTCCATCTCAAAAGGCATATATCTCGCACCTTCGATATCATCTCTGACCAGATGAAGATGCATCGCATAGACATGTGCAAAAATATTTCTCTCTATAATCCACAAGGATTCCTCGGCGTTCCACAGATAACCGAGCACCTCGTCTAGGTCCGCGCGAAGATCACTCACAAAATCATCATATACATCATTTATTTCCCAATAGATAGGCATATCCTCGGGTTCAGGCACGAACTCCAACCGACCTTCTGTTTCTACAAACATTTTTGCCGCGGCTATGCAGGATAAATCTATCATTCCATAGTGATAGTCTCCGTAAGCAACTGTGTTTCTGGGGTATACACGACATACCTTGGGCATGTACTCACCCTGGCCGTTACACTGCAACTTACACAATCCATCCTTGCTCAGATTCACACACTTTCCAAAAAGGGTTCTTAGTACAACATCCCCTTCTTTGTTGTGAGTAAGCTTTAGCTGCAGCTTTAATCCCTCTTTACCTTCGGTGCTGCGATATCGCTCCAGTGTCTCCGAGTCCACCGGCATATCCCAGGCACGACAACAATTGTCGGGACATTTGTCTGCAAGACATGTGAAATTTTCGTAAAAAGAAATCACTTCACCATTCATATTTGATATACTCTATCTATAAACAATCACTCTTATCATAATAAGCATAATGGATAATAAAGAAAACACAAAAATTTCAGAAAACAAAAGAATATTTATTGCGGCAGCAATACTGGTTGTATTACTGTTAGCTTCATGTGTTGCCATACTCGTAATGCGCCTTAATTCCGGGAACCGCAAAACAGCTACCATCTATGTGGACGGTGAGGTATACAAGGTTATCGATTTGAGCAAATCCGATGATATGATATTAGGTATTCCATCCGATGAAAACGCAAAAAACAGTATCGAAATAAAAAACCATGACATACGAATGAACTCTGCAGAATGCCCCAATAACCTATGTGTACATCAGGGGTGGGCAAGCGAAACACTGCTTCCGATCG
>JAKSRV010000059.1 GCA_024403435.1 Lachnospiraceae bacterium | reverse complement strand
ATTCCATCAGAAATCATATCGGTATGGTATATCCTTTTGAGACCAAGGAAGATATCAGCCACGCTGACATTGATGTATGGGGCGTTGAGAACGTATACGTAGACTGAATTTAGAATTAATAAGTAATGAATTGGGCAGCCTGTAAATGCAGATTGCCTATAGGATAAATATGAAATCGATTTGGAAATTAACAAAAGAGGCAACAAGGTATAAGGGATATTACGTAGGTGCAATCCTGGCTATGCTCGCGCTAACCGCAGTCAATCTGATAGCACCCAAGGTTCTCTCAAGGGCTACCGGAATGATAGGTGAAGGTGTGGATGAGAGTAAGCTGAACGGTTTATTTATCACCGCTGCTATACTTCTTGGTTTATATCTTGCAAGAGTACTTTTCAGATTCCTCAACAACTATCTGGCGCACAAGGCTGCATGGGAATTGGTTGGAGATTTAAGACAGCGCATTTATGAAAAAATGCAGATTCTTGACCTTGGATTCTTCCATGATAAACAGACCGGTGATTTGATGAGCCGAGTGGTGAATGATACCAGAGAATTTGAGCTTTTGTATGCACATATCATTCCGGATTTGATTTCACATCTGATTACATTTGTCGGAGTGCTCGTGATATTGCTTTTGATTAACTGGAAGCTTGCACTTATCACCTGCGCACCGATTCCGCTGATTCTTGTATCGGGAATCATATTTGCAAAAATAATCAGACCTTATTTCAGAGCACAGCAGAAGGTTATGGGTGAGCTCAATGCAAAGCTGCAGGACAACCTGTCGGGTATGCATGAGATTCAGGCATTCGGTCAGCAGGAAGCTGAAGCCGCATCAATGAGTGAGGTGAACAGCAGGCAGGTAAGTGCAATGCTCAAGGCACTCAGAGCCAGTGCTATTTTTCATCCGACCGTTGAGTTTTTATCTTCATTCGGAACAGTGCTGGTAATTGTGTTCGGCGGTGTGCTGGCTGTTACAATGAAGCTCAGTATTGAAGATGTCGTATCGTTTGTACTGTATCTGTCATTGTTCTACGGTCCTGTTACCGGACTTGCACAGTTGATGGAAAACCTTCAGTCGGCTTTAGCGGGAGCCGAGAGAGTATCGCTTATACTCGATACACCTTCCAAGATTGTGGATGCGGATGACGCCAAGGAACTTACAGATGTTAAGGGCGCTATTTCATTTGAAAATGTAGAGTTTAGCTATGAGAATGATGTACCGGTTCTGAACGGTATTGATTTTGAATGTAAGCCGGGAATGATGGTTGCGCTGGTAGGTCCAACAGGCGTAGGTAAGACAACTATTACTCAGTTGCTTTCAAGATTTTACGATCCTCAGAAGGGGTGTGTAAAAATAGACGGACAGGATATCAGCAAGGTGACACTCGATTCATTGAGACATCAGATATCGCCTGTTTTGCAGGATACGTTTTTGTTCAATGCAACTATAGCCGACAATATCGGTTATGCGGCTCCGTCGGCTTCGCGTGAAGAGATTGTGGAGGCGGCCAAAGCGGCTCATATCGATGAGGATATAGAGAAAATGCCCGAAGGCTATGATACAATGGTAGGTGAGCGCGGACTCAGACTGTCGGGCGGTCAGAAACAGCGTGTGGCTATCGCAAGAGCGATTCTCAGAAAGTCACCGATTATTGTATTGGATGAGGCAACAGCTTCGGTTGATGTAGAGACTGAGGCACAGATTCAGGGTGCTATCAACGCGATTGCAGGTACCAGAACAATAGTTGCAATTGCTCATAGATTGTCAACAATACAAAAGGCTGATTTGATTCTTGTGGTTGAGGACGGAGTGATTTCCGAGAGAGGCAATCATGAGGAACTGATGCAGAAGAAGGGCTATTACTATCAGATGCAGCAGAAGGCTATGAAACAGACTATGGCTGAGTAGCTCATAATAAATAAATGTAAGCAAATTAATATTTGCAGATAAAAGGAGAAAAACATGTCAAACAATTTTCAGTATTATTCACCTACAAAGGTAATTTTTGGTAAGGATACAGAAGCTCAGGTAGGAGCTCTTGTTAAGGAGCAGAACTGCAAGAAGGTACTCGTTCATTTCGGTGGACAGAGTGCTGTTAAGTCAGGACTTATCGATAAGGTAAAGGCTTCTCTTGATGAGACAGGTGTAGCACATGTAGAGCTTGGCGGAGTAGTTCCCAATCCTCATATTGCCAAGGTTTATGAAGGCATCGAGCTTTGCAAGAAGGAAGGTGTAGACTTCATCCTTGCAGTAGGTGGTGGTAGTGTAATCGACTCAGCTAAGGCAATCGCTTACGGACTTGCTTATGACGGAGATGTATGGGATCTTTTCGCAGGCAAGGGAATCAAGGCTCCCGGATGCTTCCCTCTCGGATCTGTACTTACTATTTCTGCAGCAGGAAGCGAGACCAGCAACAGCTGTGTTATCACTGATGAGAAGACCGGACTTAAGCGTTCGTACAATGACAATATTGCTCGTCCCAAGTTTGCTATCATGGATCCCGAGCTTACCAAGACTCTTCCCGATTATCAGACTGAGAGCGGATGCACCGATATCATGATGCATACTATGGAGCGTTACTTCACCAACGGCGGTAACCTCGAGCTTACCGACAGCCTTGCTGAGGGCCTTCTCAGAACTGTAATCAAGTATGCCAAGATTCTTCACACCGAGCCCGATAACTATGAGGCACGTGCTGAAATTATGTGGGCAGGAAGCCTTGCACATAATGACCTCACCGGTTGCGGCAATAACGGCGGAGATTTCGCAAGCCATCTTCTCGAGCATGAGATGGGCGGTATGTTTGACGTAACTCACGGTGCAGGACTTGCAGCAGTATGGCCCAGCTGGGCAAGATACGTATACAAGGATTGCCTGCCTCGTTTCGTAAAGTATGCTGTAAATGTAATGGGGGTTACACCTGCAGCAACCGATGAAGAGACCGCTCTTAAGGGCATTGAGGCGATGGAAGAGTTCTATCATGCAATCGGTATGCCTATCAACTTCAAGGAGCTTGGAATCGCTCCTACCGCAGAGCAGAAGGCTCAGATGGCTGACAGCTGTGCACAGGCTTGCGGCGGAAGCAAGGGTTCTGCTAAGAAGCTTTACAGAGACGACTTCCTTGCTATCTACAACATGGCAGACGTATAGACAGAAGCAATATCAGAAGATATTAAAGGGGATTAAAATGGAGTACAGAAAATTTGACAAGTTGCATGAAGCATCATCTCTCTTCGGACTCGGTTGCATGAGATTCAACGGAGCACCTTCAGGAGACAGCAAGTGTGATGAGGAGAAGGCTATCAAACTCATCAGACAGGCAATTGACGGCGGCGTTACCTATATGGATACCGCATATGTTTACCTTGACAGAACATCAGAAATCGTTCTCGGAAAAGCACTTCAGGACGGTTACAGAGATAAGGTTACCATCGCTACCAAGATGCCTGTATGGGCTGTAAAAAATTGGGACGATATGGAGAATCTTTTGAACGAAGAGCTCGAAAAGCTCCAGACAGACCACATCGATTTTTATCTGATGCACGGTATCAACAAGGAAGGCTGGCTCAAGTTCAAGGAGATCGGTGCAGATAAGTTCTTCGAGGAGAAGCAGAAGGAAGGCAAGATTCGTTATAAGTGCTTCTCATTCCATGGAGCTTACGAGGATTTTGAATATATCATCAAGGATTATGACTGGGATATGGTTCAGATCCAGCTCAACTATATGGATATCGAGAATCAGGCCGGCATGAAGGGACTTAAGCTTGCAGGAGAGCTTGGTATTCCCGTAGTAATCATGGAGGGTCTTCTCGGCGGTAAGCTTGCAAGAGCACCCAAGGAAGTTCAGGACCTCTATGATAATTTCCCTGTTAAGCGTACTCCTGTAGAGTGGGCATTCAGATGGCTTGGAAATCTTCCCGAGATTCTTACCATTCTGTCAGGTTGCAACGAAGCAGAGCAGGTTGAGCAGAACATCAAGATTTTTGAATCAATCAGCGCAAATGCAATGGATGACGCTGAGCTTGAGTTGATCGACAAGGTAAGAGAGGCTTACAAGTCAAGAACCAAGATTCAGTGTACAGGATGCAGATATTGCATGCCTTGTCCTTGCGGCGTTGATATTCCCAGAGTATTCTCAGCATGGAATGAAGCTTCATTGTATGACATCCCCAGCAACGAGAACTGGAACTACAATGAGCTCAAGAGACTCGAGCAGACTCCCGACAAGTGCGTAAAGTGCGGTAAGTGCGTTAAGGCATGTCCTCAGGGACTTGATATTCCTACTGCACTTCAGCAGGCTTGGGCTGATTTGAGCGCAAGATAATATTCGGACAGGTATTGAATGCATGTAGGATGATTGATTCTATGAGCGCCGGATGATTGTGATGTGTGTTAAACATATTCACGCATCTATATAACAAAAATACATATTTGGCAAAGTGAAACTTTGATAGAATATAGAGTGTCAATTTGGCACTCTATTTTTATTAGTGACGCGATGAGTTGGATGAAAATATGTGCTTTTACGTTCAACTTTTTACGAGAGGGAGATTATACTATGAGTCTTCAGGACAGACCTGCAATATTAAACGATAAAGAATTAAGATACGATTCCTTCAAGAACGGAAAGGTATTATTTAACAAAAAGAAAAATCATTTGCCGGCTATGGGATGGAACAGCTGGAATGCTTTCGGAAGCGGCAATACAGAAGCACTTACCAAGGATATGGCTGATGCAATTATCAGACTTGGCCTAGATAAGCTCGGATATGAGTATGTGATTCTTGATGACGGCTGCTACAAGCCCGAGAGAGTAGACGGCCTTCTCGCTAATGAAGAGGTTAAGTTCCCGAGCGGATTCAGAGCTCTTGCTGATTATATTCACGGCAAAGGACTTAAGTTCGGTATGTACAATGATATAGGAACCAATCTTTGTGCCGGAGCTGCTGTAGGTACCTGCGGACATGAGCTTGATGATGCACAGACTTATATCAATTGGGGCGTAGATTTTATTAAGGTGGATAATTGCTATTATCTTTGGGATAATGCAACTTTTTCTGATGCAAAGAATGCCCGTTACACCTATGCGCCCAGAATCAAGTCGATTGTAGTAAGCAAGAATGTGATAAGTAAGAATGCAGCAAGCAATAAAACAGTAAGCATGAATACAGAGGCCGGAAGCGCGGATGCATTTAATAAAAAATACAGTGCAGTAGATGATGGGGTGCTGACCGGACGCGGTGCGATAATGACCGCAGAATATGTAGAAAATATCGGCACCTTTGACGGAACGGGACCGGACAATACTCCCGTGGGAGAACAGGCCGGTGAGCTTAAGTTTATCGTAGAGGTTCCCGTGGCCGGAGAGTATGAGCTTGTTGTAAATTATGCTTCAGGTCAGGAGCCCGGCTGCGGAGAATGGCTTCAGATTGGCTGCGGTGATGAGCTCGCATACGACGGCTTGCTCAAGGCTACAGAGGACAAGGATACATTTATCAATTCCGAAGTGATAAAGATTAATCTCTCAAAGGGCGAGAACGAGATAAGACTTATGAATCACAGAAGACAGGAGAATACTTTGTCTTCATATGCCGCACTTCAGGAGGGAGTTGAAAAGTTTGCACCCGAGAAGGATATCATTCTTTCAATCTGTGAGTGGGGAAAGACTCAGCCGCAGAATTGGGGATACAAGGTTGGTGATTCATGGAGAATCCTCAATGACATCACTTTCCAGGTAGGTTCGGACGGAGATCCCGGAAAGGGCAACTGGATTGCCGACTATACCACCAGCGTGACCACTCAGTACAGCAAGGCTGTAGTGATGGATGAGTTCGCAGGTCTCGATAAGGGATGGAATGACCCCGATATGCTGATGATAGGTATGGACGGTCTGAATGAGACTATGTGCAAGACACATATGACAATGTGGTCGATGATGAATTCACCTCTAATGTTGGGCCTCGACCTCAGAAGAGTTGAGGAGGGCGATTGGATTCACAAAATCATTTCCAATAAGGCAATCATTGACCTCAATCAGGATGCTCTCGGAATTCAGGCTAAAAGAGTATTTACAACAGTTGAGTGTGAGAATCCCGCTACAGATTATATCCGTGATATGGACCGTGTGGACATTATTGCTAAGCCTCTTTCTGACGGAAGCATTGCTGTGTCATTTATAAATGTAAGTGACAAGGATAAGAACGGCGAGTATTCTGTAGACGTTGCTACGTTGATAAAAATGCTTGGCGATAAGATGGCAGATAAGGCTTCTTTTGAAAATGCGCAAAGCTATAAGCTCATCGATCTTTGGACCGGTGAGGAGTGCGAGTGCGGTAGCGTATTTACCGTAAAGAGCTTGGCAGCCTGTGATAATGTTACTTATAAAGTTATACCGGTTAAGTAGTAGTTTAAGTTGGGCATTATGAGAACTTAGGAATTATGAGGTCTTATATTTAATTGAAGCTTATATATTTTGTGATTTTGCAGGACTGTTTATGATTATCTACGAAGAGTTATTCAAGTTCATAGCAGAGCACTTTGAAATATCTGTCGAAGAGGGCCGAGCTCTTGGAATATACGACGCTCAGGATTGTATGGATATGAGTGCTTCGGTGGAGCGCAGACATGCGGCGCGTATTTTTCATTTGATATTGCTTAAAAAATACGGAGTGAAAGATATCGCTATAGATGCGGCATCGGTACTGCTTGACCTGTATGACTGTCGCGTGTGTGTGAATCATATTGCGCAGGTATATTTAAGGGGAATAATGGAGGCACGGCTGGATAATATATTTGACGGACGGGCTGCAATTACCGCCTATGAGATGAAACGAGCTGTCTCAGTGATTGATGAATTGATTGCAACGACAACAGCTGTCACAGATGAATTGACTGCAATGATATAGTTTGTCGCGGACGTATTGGCCTCACTTACAAATGATGAGAGGACAGTATAGAGCAAAAAACACAAAATCTGAACTTCCGTTATATTATTGCGAAAAAATCATATATTAATGGTCGATTTTATGAATTATCATAACATTATATTTTGAGCGGGTGGGAACCGCATTAAGGGGTATACTATTATGAATAATTTTGAATTGACAGAAAAAGGATATTTTAAAAGCCATGGTGTTAACATCATGGCTTTTAGTGATTTTTATCCGGCAGGACACCAGGCAGGCGTAGGCCTTATAATGAACGATCACAGAATCGCAACCAACGGTGATGTGCGCTTCGAGCCCACACCGGGACAGTGGCAGCCTGTGCCCAAGCAGTTGGAGAGAAATGTTGATAAGGACGCTTCGGTTATTGATACCAAGCTGAGCTATCCTGACAAGAATAATCATCTCAGGGGCTTTAATCCTATGATTTTTCCTGACCTCGAGATGGAATATCACGTAAGAGTGCAGGCTATAGAAGGCGGTGCTCGTGTATGCGTTGATTTGGACAAGCCTCTTCCCGAAAAATATGTAGGAAAAGTATGCTTCAATATGGAGCTTTTCCCGGGAATAATGTTCGGTGAGCCTTGGCTTATGGATGATGCTTCGGGAGTATTTCCCAGACAGCCCAACGGCCCTGTGATGAGCAGAGAGTCCAATTATCCCAATACACTCAGTACCGAGGCACTTGATGATGCCCGTGCGGATAGAAAGATGCTGGTTAATTCCAAGAGTGAGGCAGCTAAAAAGGCAGGAATCAATCCTGACAGCTACAATCCTATTATTGCCGACGATTTGGTTGCTGAGCCTTATGCTGTAGGACGTACTTTTGTGGCATGTCCTCAGAATATCAGAAAGCGTTTCAAGGTGGTTGGTATCAGCAATGATATCAAGCTCTTCGACGGTAGAATGAATCACAACAACGGTTGGTTTGTACTCAGCAGTGAGCTCCTGGGCGGTGTGAAGGAAAATGCACTGGTATGGGATATTTTGCCTGCTGTAGACGAAGAGTGGAGATATGATCCTGTGGTACAGGTATCACAGGTAGGATATCATCCCGCTCAGGTCAAGATGGCTGTTGTGGAGCTTGATCCCGACCATTTCAGTGGAAACAGTAATGAAGATATCGTGCTCTACAGACTCGGAGCAGACGGTCTGTCAGAGGTACTCAGAAAGAAAATTGATGACTGGGGCGAGTTCCTCAGATATCACTATGTAAGATTTGATTTTTCAGAGATAAAAGAGCAGGGCATGTATCAGGTAGGATTTATGGGATATATGTCTGCGACATTCAAGATATCAAAGGATGTGTACGACAGAGGTGTATGGCAGCCTGTTATGGAGTATTTCCTCCCTGTACAGATGTGCCATATGCGCGTGCAGGAAAAGTACAGAGTATGGCACGGACTTTGCCATTCTGATGATGCAGTGATGGCACCTGTCAATTTGAACCATTTTGACGGTTATGAGCAGGGCCCTTCTACACTGACCAAGTATCAGCCCGGTGAGCCTGTTCCCGGCCTTAATAAGGGCGGCTGGCACGATGCGGGAGACTTTGATTTGAGAGTTGAGTCTCAATCAGGTGAGGTATACAATCTTGCTACCGCAGTGGAAGAATTCGGAGCTTATTGTGATAGTGCTACTATCGATCAGGACAAGCAGCTTGTAGAGATTCATCAGCCCGACGGCAACAATGATATCCTGCAGCAGATTGAGCATGGACTTCTCACGGTTATCGGAGGCTACAGAGCACTCGGAAGACTGTACAGAGGTATCATTTGTCCCACACTTCGTCAGTATGTATTGCTTGGTGATCCTGCCAATATGACCTCGGGCAAAAAGGATGTAATTGATTTTTCACAGGATCCCGAGAAATCACCCAGATGGGTATTTACAGAGAATAATCCTATGCGTGAGCTTGATACTGCTTCGCATCTGGCAGCAGCATCAAGAGCTATTAAGGATTTCAGACCCGAGCTTTCCGCTGAGGCACTGCAGATTGCCAAGGATTTGTATGAGACTGCAGGTAAGCTTAAAAAGGACGATGAGAGCGTAGTGGTTCCTGCGGATATGACCTTCCAGAAATTCAACAACGAGAGTCGTTCGAGAATACAGGCTGCAGTAGAGCTCTACATCTGCACCGGAGACAACAAATACCTTGAGATGATAGTTGCACTCAAGGAGTATATAGTGGCAAATATTCAGCCTATAGCATGGATTCTCGGTAAGGTATGGAACGATATCACCGATGAGACTTTCAAGGCTGAGGTATATGAGTCTATCAAAAAGTACAGCGAGGAGATCAAGGAAGCATCCAAGGAGACTCCTTACGGAATACCTTACAGACCTCATATCTGGGGTGCAGGCTGGATGATTCAGGCCAACGGTGTGAAGGCATATTTCCTGAACAAGGCATTCCCCGAGCTCTTTGATAAGGAAAGTGTATTCCATGCGTTGGATTTCATACTGGGAACACATCCCGGAAGCAATACAGCATCCTTTGCATCAGGGGTCGGAGCAAAATCGGCAACCACAGCATACGGAATGAATCGCGCAGACTGGTCGTATATTCCCGGAGGCGTAATATCAGGTACAGCACTTATACAGCCAGACTTCCCGGAGCTTCTTGAATTCCCTTATTTGTGGCAGCAGACCGAGTATGTACTCGGTGGAGGATCGACCAATTATATGAATCTGGTACTTGCTGTTAAAAAATTGTGCGAAGATTCTGAAAAGTATTGTTAATATGTGAAATATGTTAGATAATATAAGTTGCATCAAAATGATTAAATTTTATTATTAGTAGCAGAATTTATATTTTATCTACGGATAAACAGCTATGTATATTCAGGAGGTAATTTAGATGCGATTGGGATTATCAACTAATTTTAATGAAGACAGTGCAGAGAAATGGGCGAAAAAGATGGTATCGCTCGGTTGCAAGAGCGTTGTATTTCCTCTTAACTGCGAGGCTTCTGACAGTCAGATAAATGAGTATGTGGAGGCAGCCAAGGCCAATGACCTGTTAATTGCAGAGGTTGGTATTTGGAGAAATGCATTGGATCCCGATGATGATGCACGTAAGAAGAACCTTGAGTATAGTATTAAGCAGCTTGCGCTTGCCGATAAAATCGGTGCGAGATGTGCTGTAAATGTAGCCGGCTCATTCGGTGCAAGATGGGACGGTGGATATAAAGAGAACTTCTCGGTAGAGATGCTTGAGAAGACAGTTGAGATGGTACGTACCGTCATCGATGAGGCGAAGCCAAAGAATACTTATTTTTCATTGGAGCCTATGCCTTGGATGGTGCCTACCGGTCCCAAGGAGTATCAGAAGCTTATTGAGGCTGTTGATCGTGACAGATTCGGTGTTCACATGGACATCATCAATATGATCAATTGCCCTACCAGATATTTCTTCCCTGAGGAGTTCCTCGAGGAGACCTTTGAGACACTCGGAGACAAAATCAAGAGCTGTCACTTGAAGGATGTTAAGCTTTTGGACGGATTTACTTTCCAGCTTCAGGAATGCGCTTGTGGGGAAGGTGTATTCCCGATTGAGAAGTATATCGATCTGGCAGACAAATATGATGTGGATATGCCTATGATTATTGAGCATTTGTCATCAGATGACGAATACATCAAGAACATAGCATATGTAAGTAACAGAATAAATACTCACTACGAGAGAAACAAGGCTGATAAGATTCTTTCAGAGCTTGGTATAATTTAATATTTATTCATATCAAAAGGCTTGAAATGCGCTAAGACCTGGGTGTCATAGTAGGGTTTCAAGTCTTTTTTGTTTTATGGGGAAGGATAGGGGTATGGCAGAAAAGAGAAAATATTTATCCGACATTCATTTGGAGGATTACACGGAGCAGTATGAGTCGGGCATTGCTACAGCGGATACAGTGATTTTTACAGGGGGACGTAAAAAAGAATCACTGGACGGAATCTGGCAGTATGCAGTGGATCAGTATGATACCTGCCTGAGACAGAAATGGTTTAACGAGGGCTATACGGATGCACAGGGACTTACTTTCCCGGTGGATTATTCATTTGACCAGTGGCCTATTATCAATCTGCCCTGTTGCTGGAACAATGTAAAAGAAGAGTACCACTTATATGAGTGTCCGATGGTGTTTACCAGGAAGTTCGGATATATCAAAAAGGACGCAGAGGAGCGAGTATTCCTAAGAATCGGTGCGGCCAATTACATAGTAAGAGTGTTTATGAACAAGCAGTATGTAGGAATGCACAGAGGCGGCTCTACGCCTGCATTTTGGGACGTGACAGATTATTTGGCACAGAACAACAGAATCATTTTGTCGGTCGACGGAACCAGAAGACCCGAGCAGGTTCCTACCGAGAATACGGACTGGTTCAATTACTGCGGTGTATACAGAGAGATAGAGCTTATCAGAGTACCCAAGGTACATGTCAAGGACTTCGGATGCAGTCTTGTGAGCGATGGATTCTATGACAAGATAGAGACCAAGGTGAAGCTTTCGTCAGAGATAAATGCACTCGCCAAGCTGACAATAGATGAGCTTAATATATGTGATGTATTTGAAATCCGAGACGGTGTCGGTAAAGCTGTCACAGCTGCCGAGCCTGAACTTTGGAGTCCCGAGAATCCCAAGCTTTACCAGGTAAAGATGGAGATAACCGCAGAGGACAATCTCGAGGAAGTAATAGATTGTGTCGGCGATGAGATAGGCTTTAGAGAAATCAGAGCCGTAGACGGTAAAATACTCCTAAACGGTAAGGAATTGTTCCTGCGCGGTATCAGTGCCCACGAGGACAGTGTAGTCGGCGGAAAGATGCTGACGGACGAGGAACGCGTAGAGAACATCATGATAGCTAAGGAATTGGGCTGCAACTTTATGCGTGTGGCACATTATCCTCATCACGAGAATATGGCAAAGCTCGCGGATAGATTAGGCATGCTTTTGTGGGAGGAGGTTCCTGTATACTGGGCTATCAAGTTCAGCAGGGAGGCTACCTACAATGATGCGGAGAATCAGCTCAAGGAAATGATTCTGCGTGATCGCAACCGTGCATCGGTTATCATATGGTCTGTGGGAAATGAAAATGCCGACAGTGATGAACGCCTTGCATTTATGTCGGGGCTTGCGATGACAGCCAAGGAGCTCGATCCTACTAGACTTGTATCGGCTGCATGTTTGGTAGACGGTGAGCTGAATATGATAGTGGACCGTCTGGCAGATTATCTGGATGTAATAGGTATCAATGAGTATTACGGCTGGTACAATCCCAACTTCGCAAGATTACCCGAGCTGTTTGAAAACAGCCATCCCGACAAGCCGGTAATCATTACTGAGTTTGGTGCGGATGCGATGAGCCATCATCACGGAACCGTAGACGACAAGGGTACAGAAGAGTGTCAGGCGGATGTATATGAGAAGCAGATTGCAGCCATCAGAAGCATTCCTTATATCAAGGGTATGACACCCTGGATACTGTATGATTTCCAGTGCCCGAGACGTACTGCATTTATCCAACAGTATTACAATAGAAAAGGCCTCTTGAACGAGGACAAGACCTATCGCAAGCCGGCCTTTTATATATTGCAGAAATTCTACCGAGAGATTTCTTTTTGATTTATTATAATTTATTTGCGATATAAAGAATGGTGTTTGGGTTATAGTCTTTATTTGGAAAAATAAAGTATTAAAATAGAATTATCGACAGTGTTACTTGTCGCAGAAGGTAGAAATAATATTCAGGGTAGAATTAATTTTCAGGGGGTAAATAAATGTACGAAGTAAGAACACTTGCTACAGGTAAAATATGGAATCTTGACAGAGAACTGTTCAGCGCAGTTGTCTATGTTCCCAACAATGATATACCGGGGGATGTAATCAATTTGGGAATGGATACTCCATATTTGATTGTTATGCCTGAGAGCAAACTTGATGACGCGGCAGCATCTGCTTTTGCAGAGGAGAGCGGACTGGCCAAAATCGCTGCCAAGACAGGTGGAAGCGTAGTATTCGTAACACCCAACAATGAGGGCGGCTGGGAGAAGGCTGATGTTGAACTTTTCAAAGATTTAATCGCGCAGTCACGTATCGGCGCTGTATATAAGGACGGAGTGCTGATTGATATCGATCGTTTCCATCAGAGACCTACTCAGTACTATATCAGAGGCGCTATTTTCAAGACCT
>JAKSRV010000058.1 GCA_024403435.1 Lachnospiraceae bacterium | reverse complement strand
CCGTTCTCAACTACCGCATTATTAACCTTTTGTGCATTGCACGCTATGACTATTGCAGTCGCAAGTGCAACTACCGTCAAAACAGAAAAAACAACCCACGCCACTCTGATAACCTTTCTCGAAGTTTCGCAGCTTTTAATTACCTTCTTAAGTCTCTCATCATATGTATCCATATTACTCCTCCATTCATGTCGCAGAAAAATTGCACACATCCTTATAAACAAATCTGTAAATAAATAAAGCCATCGATGTAACTACAAATTACACCGATGGTTAATATTTGTCAACAATAATTTAATGTTTATCGTTAAATTATTTATGTTTTAATTATAGCGTCATTCTATCAAGCGCTGCACAATACCACCCAACACAATACCACCCAACGCAATACCACCCAACACTGCGTCAATGCTACATCTTCTCATAGCTTACAAAAGCAAACTTCTTGCTGTCGGGTGACCATGAATTGACATTGATAGTACCCTGACCTCCGAAGATTTTCATCAAAGTCTTTAGTCCGGTTCCGTCTGCATTCATATAACGGATTTCCACATTCTTGTTGGGTACATGATCGCCGGGCCACAAATCACCCTTATGATATGACACCATTACAATCTTGGTTCTGTCGGGAGAAATATGCGGGAACCACGTATTCAGATTACTGTCAAAGGTAAGCTGTGTCTGTTCGGAACCGTCACGCTTCATTCTCCAAGCCTGCATAAGCCCCGAGCGCACACTGTTAAAGTAAATATACTCTCCTTCAGAATCGTACTCGGAACCGTCATTCAAGCAAGGTGCAGTAGTAAGTCTGGTCTCTCCGGTGCCGTCCTTTTTGATTTCATATACATCATACTCCCCGCCTCTCTCTGCACAATAGCAGAAATACTCGGTATCAGGTGACCATCCATGGAGATAGCTGGGTGCATCCTTGGTAACAAGAATAGGCTCCCCACCATTCATAGGTACGCGATATATTCTTGATTTACCGTCAAGCTGTGATTCATCGCTGACTGCAATCTCACTATCATCCGTAGAAAGAACATGGTCATTATTGATTTTATCAAGGTTACCGGAATAAACCATTGTGCTTGTCTTATCAGCAAGATCAAACTTATAAATCTTGCCATTAGAGTTGTAGGTCATAAAAGTTCCGTCATGCGACCAGTTCGGAGCTTCTATCACATCCTCAAAAGTATCCAATTTTTCCCTCTCACCGGTCTCAATATCATACACTTCCAGGAATGAGCGAGTATTGCTTCTGTCCCAAGGATTTACATCATTAAACACTCCGTCAATTCCCCATGCCACTTCATCGGAAATCTTAATATCTGAAGCCTTCTCGAAAGGGTATACAAAGCCGGCATGATTGCGGATTGAATCCATCCAGCCCATTATTCTGAGTGTCTCTGCGTGAGGCATTGAATCGGGTTCATGCTTACCCGCTTCCATAGCGGCCTTGCACTCCAATACCTCATACTCATAACCGTTGGCAATAAAGCTGATTGGAACGGTCTCCTGCAATTCGCCGTTCATATCATAAATTTTTATCTCAGTGGGTACATGGATGGGACCAAATACCATATAGCCATTGTCTCCCACAATTTTTACATAGTTGCTCTCCGCGTCTGTCATTGAGCATTTAGCACGAGCCATCGCTCCGTGCATATATGTCAAAAATACGGTGGTCGTCGCGTCTACTCCGGTATCTGACATCACCATCGAAGACTTAACCTCGCTCACCTCGGTGCCAAGATACATTGCGGGTGCGGTAAGTGAATAAATACCTAAATCCAGCAAAGCGCCACCTGCAAGCTCAGGATTACTCAATCTGTCAACTCCGCTGATAGGGCAAGAAAAATCCGACTCCATATAATGAACCTGTCCGATTCTTCCGGAATCAATCAGTCCGCGGATAATATCCTTTGACGGCTGATAGCGTGTCCACATTGCTTCCGCAACAAATACATTCTTCTGACGAGCCTTTGCAAAAAGTTCCGCAGCCTGCACACGATTTACGCAGATAGGCTTTTCAATCAAACAGTTCTTTCCCTGCTCGATGCAAAGCATAGCATTCTTGAAATGCTCGGAATGAGGAGTTGCAATATATATCAAATCCACATTATCGTCTTTTGCCAAATCCTGATAAGAACCATAAGCCTTCTCAAATCCCCACTCTGCTGCAAAAGCCTTGGCCTTTTCAATCGATCTTGATGCAACCGCATACATGCATACCTCATTGCTTATCCCCTTAAGCGCGGTCGCCATAGATCTTGCAATATTACCTGCCCCCAAAATTGCAACGTTAATTTTGCTCATACCTTCTCATGTAATCCGATTAACCTATTTAGGTTCACCGAAATTACTTCCCCTTCCTTAATCTCATTCTTATTTCCGCCAGCTGTAACGCATTCACATTTTTTCACGTCTCTTTCATAATACAAATAAATCGGAGTGTTGAATATAATCAATCACTCCGATTCTTCTAACAATATTCCACTTTTTGCATTTTTGTGTGTCTATTTGCAAAATAACAAATATTTGCTTTCACACAACCAACATTACTCGAATACCGAATTCAATTCTTCGGTTCCCGCGATTGCAAATCTACCGTCTCTGATTACATATTCTCTGCTACCGTCTGCTGCCACCGCAACTATATCGCCCAACTCTGAATAGGGAATGGTGATATCGGTATGACAGTTAAAATATGCCTTGGCAGGATTGCTGTGTCTGAGTTCTGCGACCTCATTGGTTCTGGATACTATTTCCTTGCCGTCGGGATTGTATACCTTGATATCCTCTGCATGCGAATAGCAGGTATCTCCCACTGCAAAATGAGGTCCGGTCTTCTCGGCAATGAGTATCGGGAGCTTGCTCTCCACACCATACTTTTGGCCAACCATATATGCGGTAGTATTTGTTCCTATCGCAAATTCTCCGATTGGAAGTGTAGGATGTCTGAAAAGAATATTCTCAGACACATAAGCCTTGTTCTCTTCCTCGGTATCGTAATTACCGCAGGTGATACTCTCAATCATACCGTCCTTAAAATGAAGCTCAAGATTTCTGAATTCCAGTCCGTTCAAGAATACTTTGGACACATGAAGTACTCCGTCGGTTCCCTTGAGTACGGGCGAAGTAAATACTTCTCCTACGGGAATATTCACATCTGCCACACAGTTTTCAAACTTGGTCTCCTTCTCGGGATTTTCAAGCTGCCAAACATGAACACGGATATTGGTTCTGTTGTCACCTTTTCCGGTAACCTCCACATATTCGGCCTTATCGAGCACATCAATAATCTTTTGCTGAATCCCCTGATAGAGCTTATAGTCAAGTGTATTCACCTTGATAATCTCCTCGAAGAATTCCGCATAACCTTCCTCAGTCTTGTTGGGAAGTGCTTCCTTTATCTCGGGTACAGGGAACGCGATAATAGTAAAGCTGCGCTCCTCTTCGATAATATATTTTCTCTGAATCTGACCTGCCCTGGTTCTATAATCCACCAGGAGCTTATTCTGTTCATCGCTAAAATGAAGTGCAGTCTTTTTGTTGACAGGATCAAAATCTTTTTCGCCGAAGCTTTCAACAACAGCGGGTCCGGCATACTCCTTGGCCTGCTTCTTATATTCTTCAAAAGCGGTCTCTGTCACCTCAAGCATTCGGTTTACATAATTTTTATCCATAAACAAGGCTTTATCATCCTTGTGGTCGAATGCATACTGTCTGTTGGGATCACCGCCGACAAAACCGATTCTGTAAAGCGAAGGATTATATAATAAGCTTTCACCCGGTCTTCTGATAACAGGCTTGAGTCCCATCTTTTCAAAGTTCTTGATAGCTCTTGCAATCATTCGCTCAAAGCCAAGAGGGTATCTGACATCCACAGTAGACTTGATGGATAAATCCTTACCTGTCATTTCAAATCCTATGCGATAACCTTCTGTATAGGTATCTGCCATA
Organism: Lachnospiraceae bacterium; assembly: GCA_024403435.1. Lineage (GTDB taxonomy): Bacteria > Bacillota > Clostridia > Lachnospirales > Lachnospiraceae > AC2028. The sequence continues at coordinate 9,548 of JAKSRV010000058.1, read as the reverse complement.
GTAGCGATTTTTTCTTCCGGCAATGAGGCCATAAATCTAGCAGTCTCAATCTCATTGTCACTGATATATGAACCGTAACGATACAAAAATCTGATATCGGAAAAATCCTTGATTTCCTCGATAATCTTTGCTGCAAGACACCCCTCCGGCTCCACCATCTCACGAATACGCTTCTCGGCTGCGATGTCCGAATAGTCGCTGACAAACCAGTAATATGCTTCCTTTACCGCATCAACCTTCGGAAGCTTACTCAACTCCGAATACGAATCCGTAAAAATACCGTATATTTCCAAAAGCAGCTCAGCTCGAATAACCAGTTCCTCCTGGTCCTGCTCGAAGGCAAATCCGATGCAGCTTCTGAGTTCATAATACAGTGAAGACAAAAGGCTTCCGAAATCCTCACCCAACCTGCGGCAGGCAGCATCGGGATTGGCATAACTGTTCTCATACTTATCGGACATAATGTCGGCATAGAGCATGTGATTATGCTCCTTCAGCTGCTCTGCGGTGGCCTTATCAAGACCACCCTGCGAGATTGCCTCCCAGGTATCTCCGACCATGAGCAAAAACTCTGCCATCTGAATAAAATACTCAGAATATTCCTGCGGAAGTTTGAGCGCACTGCCCTCTTTCTGCTCTGCTTTTATCTCCATCAATCTGGTGGTTGCAAGCAACCATCTTTCAAATATCAAATCTTCTTCCAACTCTGTCACAATATTCTCCAATCGTACGTAAAACCTTCAAGCCGTCAATTCAATGTTCACAACCTTCAAGCCATCAATTCAATGTTCACAGCCTCAAGCCGTCGGCCCACTATCCATATTCAAAACCGTCAACCGGCTATCTACAACCTCCAAAAACATCAGCCTGCTATCCACAGCAAAAAACCTTCGGCCAACAGACATACTCCGTTAAGCACCGTTCCGATTACCGAAAACAGGTAAAAGGCTTCCTGCTTTTTGAAGCTGTATAAAGCCAACACCAAACCAACGATAGTATAACCAAAACATAAAATAAGAGCCACCCCGTAGCGATGCGGAACCTCTCCGCCCATAGTAAAGCTGGCAATGATTCCATACACTATGGCGATGAGACTGATAGCTCCCAAAACCGTCGACATTATTGCTATCAACGGGTGCTTTTTTTTAGTAAAAATAATTCCACGTTTTTTCATATAAAACCACGCAATTTGAAGAAAAAAAGCGCGACAAAAAATCGCGCTTTTTCAAAACTCTTTAATAATTTAGAAAAGCAGGTTGTCCTTCTTTGCAAGAAGTCTGGCACCGGTCACGATAGAAAGAACTCCTGCAGCCACGCCTACTATAACAAGAATTGAACCTATAGCAATATTGGCGGTTCCGACATTGTTCATTGTCTTGTAGATATCTTCTTTCATTTTTACCTCCGTCTGTCAAATACTGAACGCTCAAATCACATCATCGATTGCGTTGATATTAAACACCGTACTGCTTGTAATACTCATCGATTGCAGCCTTGAGAGTATCGTCGATAACAACTTCTCCCTGACAAGGCTTGTTGTAGAGTGCCTCTACTACATCTGCCATAGAGCAGATTGCGTTAGCGGGGAAGCCATAGGTCTCGGTGATTTCCTCGAGTGCACTCTTTACTCCGCCCATTCCTTTTTCCATACGGTTGAGAGAAACCATCAATCCCACGATTTCTACATCTGCTGCGCCGCGAACCTTGGGAACAGTCTCTTCCATAGACTTACCTGAGGTGGTAACATCCTCAATCATGATTACTCTGTCGCCATCCTTCAAGGTGCTGCCGAGGAAGCTTCCCTTGTCTGCGCCGTGGTCCTTCTCTTCCTTACGGTCTGAGCAATATCTTACCTCCTTGCCATACAGTTCGCTGTAAGCAACTGCGGTAACTACACTGATGGGAATACCCTTGTAAGCAGGTCCAAAGAGAACATCAAAATCGTCTCCGTAGGTATCGTGAATAGCCTTGGCATAATACTCACCAAGTCTCTTGAGCTGGCTACCGGTAACATAGGCGCCGGCATTCATAAAGAAGGGTGACTTTCTACCGCTCTTAAGTGTGAACTCACCAAACTTAAGAACCTTGCTCTCTACCATAAATTCAATAAATTCCTGCTTATACTGTTCCATCATTATCTCCAATCATGAAAATATATTTTGCAGATTTATTCCGCGCCCGGCTGCCGATTCTTGCCAAAAGGCCGCAGAAAACCCACTGTTTCAAATTCCTACAAATAACCTAACACAAACATGTTGATTTTTCAAGGATTCCTCTGCACAAGAAGCTCGACAGACAATAATAGATTTGAAATATAGGCATTTCGTTCATTGAATTAAAACATAATTTTGCTATAATGAAATCTGTTGTAAATCAAATTTAACAGGAGAAAAAAATGGTTAAAGCAGAACTCGGAGAATTAAAAAAGCTCCTTACCCAAAAGAACTGTACCATCACCAGAATCTGCGGCTGTTACGTAGACGGTGATAAGAATAAAAAAAGTGTATTTGCAAGATCTTTCCTTGCTCTTCCCGATGAAGAAATGTTCAAGTATTTTGAGATTCTCAGAAAAGGTCTCTCAGGCACTCCCGGGAAAACCGCAATCGATATGACCTTCCCGTTGGAGGCATGCGGCGAGGACGGTCAGCAGGAATTTTTGCTCAAGCTCAGAGACAGTAAGCTCAAGGATGATGCCCTGCTCGACGAATACTACAGCAGAATCATCTCTTCTTACGAATATGTAGGCAACTATCTCATCCTGGTAGTGCATGATGCCTATGATGTTCCCGGCAGAACCAATGACGGAATCGATATGGAGGATGCTTCCGATGAAGTATACGAATATGTATATACCGTCATCTGTCCTGTAAATCTTGCGGAGCCCGGTCTTTCATTTGACCCCGTAACCAACGAGTTCCACAATCGTAACCGTGATTGGGTGGTTGAGCTTCCTGTAATCGGAATACTCTTCCCTGCATTCAATGACAGAAGCACCGATGTCAACAGCATCATGTACTACACCAAGGATTCCGAAAACCTCAACGATGCTCTCGTAGAGATGCTTCTCGGATGTGGCATTCCCCTTACTGCAGGCAGTCAGAAGGAAACCTTCCAGACACTTGTACAGGAGACGCTCGGTGATGAGTGTGAATTCGAAGCAGTAAAAAATCTTCATGAGAAGATGGGTGAGCTTATTGAAGAGCACAAGGAAGAGCTTCAGCCTCTTGTACTCGACAAGAAAGAAGTAAAAAATCTGTTTGCTTCCAGCGGAGTATCCAATGACAAGATGGAAGAATTTGATACTCATTACGAGAAGAATGCCGGCAACGATACACCTCTCTTTGTAAGCAATGTATATAACACTCGTTCCTTTGATGTAAAAACACCGGACGTTACCATCAAGGTAAAACCCGACCGCACAGATCTTATCGAGGACCGCACAATTGACGGACGTCCCTGCCTCGTAGTTGCTCTGAACGGTGATATCGAGGTAAACGGTATCTCGGTTAAAGCGGCAGGCAGTGCACACGAAGAAGAATAATTAAAGATATATGTATAACAAAAAAGTCATCAATTTCTCTCATTGAAATTGATGACTTTTATTATGTCTTTATTATGTCATTTATTTTGACTTTTTCATGTCTTTACCAGAAAGGTCTGATTGCTATATTCATATCAACATTACCGTTGATTCCGTTTACCTTACCTGTATCTTTGTACTGCCAGATATCATAATCGTAAGGATAATATAACCAGCTTCCGTACCATGCATACCACTTGCTAATACCCTCGAGCTTTTCGAGATCAACATACAAACCGCCCATCTCTGTGTTGTAGTAAATGATAGGAATATATCCTGCATTGATAACAGTATCACAAAAAGCAAGAATGACATCCGTACGCTCTTCTACGCTGAGAGCATCCATTCTCGGATTGGCTCCGGCCACTCTCTCCACATCGATAACAATGGGAACGTTTGTAGCATAGGGTTCAAGAGTCTCAATAGCAAGTTCTGCTTCTTCAACAGCTTCATCACGGTTGATTGCCTGGCTGAATATATACACACCGACATGTATACCGTTGTCTATCGCGCCCTGTATGTTCTGATCCACCTTGGCATCACGTACAATTTTACCCGAACCGTATCCTCTGTAATATGCTCTGATAATTGCAAATTCCACACCGTCCGCAGCGACCTTGGACCAGTTGATATCTCCCTGATATTCAGATACATCTATACCCTTGTGAGAAATAACATTGCCCGCTTCATCCGTGTACTGCATTTCGCCGTTTTCACTCACCACTATGCGGTCCTGTACCAGCTCACACAGTTTCAGATTTTTATTGATTTGTAAGAAATTGTATCTGCCGTTACTGACTACAATAAAGTGATCGGGATAAAGCTTGTTGAAGGTTTCCAATGATGAATTGTTGGTCATCAATGTATCCTTAATATAATCAAGCAGACTGTTCTGTCCGATGGAAAAGCCGTTGTTATACGCACCGTCTATCTCCATTTCCTTAGAAGCCTGTGCGTCATCCTTTGCCGCCTGAACGAGCTGTTTCATCTGGCTCTCGGTATATAACGGCTTGTCCGCATCAGGTATATTATCAACCAGCTGAATTTTACCGTTCACAAATCCGACTACGCCAAGCACTACTATTACAAGTAAGATAACAAGAACGTTACCACCGATAATCATAAGTACCTTCGTAGCACTTCTTTTCGCAGAACCCGAACCTTCGGAAGACTCTGTAAATTCCTCTTCATCCTCCGCGTCAAGATCCTCGATTTCAAAATCCTGTAATTCCATCTATAACCTCTTATGTAGGGGAAATATTAACCATTAATCTCATTGATGTACTGTTCGCTCTTTGAAGCTCTCTCAGTACCGGGGAACAGGCTGATAACCTGCTCATAGGCAGCCACTGCCGCCTCATAGTTACCCTGCATTCTATACGCATTTGCAAGGCTGAAAATAGCATCCGCATTTGTATTGTCGTAATACCATGCATCCGAGAGCTTCTCTATAGCAGTAGCATAATCTCCGCTCTCATATGCCGCAATACCGTCTAAGTAGCAATTGCGCGCAAAATCAGGTCCCAAAGATGTGATAATAGACTGATAAAGAGTTACAAATCCGATAGACTGAGCTTCTACATCAACATTATCTCTAAGCTGATCCATGAGCTCTGCTGTCTGTACACTGTCATGGTATGTGAGGTAGTCACTTGCAATCTCCATCAGCTGATCGTAATCACTGATTACGCCGGTATCACCCGAATAACTGTCAACCAGATTGCTGAGCGATGTATTTTCCTTCTCAAGTGAAGCCACCTTGTCCTGCAACTCCTTGATTGTAGAATTCTTGCTGTCAATCTGATCTCCGATTTCCTTGATACTTGCCTGCGATTCCTCGGTAACCGAAGCAAGTCTCGCGGGAACCACCAGGAAATACACTGCTGCCGCACCTATTACCAAGCCGATCAGAATGTTCACAAATGTACCTATTGCTGAGTTTCTGGGTTCTCTCACATTTGCAGGCTGAATAATAAAGTCATTATCTCGCTGAATTCTGATTGCATTCTTATTCTTGCTCTTTCCGACAGGCTTACCTTCACCTTCCTCAGGCTCAAGCATTCTGTCGGTCTCCTTGAGATAAGTAAGTGCAAGAGTATTGTTATGGTCAATCTTCAGTGCACGGCGCATCTCGCGCTCTGCATGTTCCCAATTCTCCTCATCCATATACAAAAGGCCAAGGAGAATATGTGCCTTAACCAGCTGAGCATTCTTGTTAAGAGCGCCCTTGAGCTGAATCTTGGCAAGATCCTTACTGCCCTGAGTGCAGTAATAATAAGCAAGATTGTACTTGTGGATAGACTGTGACATATCGCCCAAGCCTGAACCCGGAGCCTGAATCTGCGCAATATAATCTCCTGCCATATTCTTGTCAGAGCGCTGATTCTGGCTGATAACCCACTCACTGAGAGCAAGTCCAACCTCACCTAACTCAAAATAGACCAGTCCTAACAGGTTTCTGGCCTCAATATTATTCTTATTAAATTTAATACTCTGTCTGAGGCTTACCGCAGCCCCTGACAAATCTCTAACCTGTGCCTTCTGAAGGCCTTCATTATAAAAATGATTGGAGGCATACATGATTTTTTTGTACATCCCTACGTCAGTGCCGCAGTTGGTACAATAATCATATTCCGCAAGAAGGCATCCGCAATTAAAACAATACATCCGCTTTCTCCTAGAATTGCTCGGGCTGGCTCTCCGTATCCTTCATCATTCCGACCAACATATCAGCTGCATCGGTAAGATCCAATGAAAACACATTATCTTCAACATCCTCAACCTCAAGGCTGGGATGAAACTTTTTCAGCTCTTCTTCAAAATTAATCATGGAACAAAATCCTTATCAAATCAAACCGCGGTGGCTTCATCCATGAAAGCCTTCTTAATCTCACCTACGAGATACAGACTGCCCGCTACATATATTCTCTTATCTTTGTTATCGCCTCTTGCCGAAATCATTTCTCGCAATCCTTTCTCTGGATCGTCGGCTATTTTGACAGTGATTCCGTCATATTTCGCAAGTGCTTCGCGAAGCTGCGAAATATCCGCGCTTCTCTTCGTATGTAAAGGAGTAATCGTCATTTCGTAAAATGCTTCTGCTTCCACCAACTCCTCAAGCATACGATAGAAGTTTTTATCGGCAACAACACCAAAAAGTAAGCTCCGCCTACTCTTATCTAAACCATCCCTTGAAACCGTCTCCAAAAAAGCTCTGATTCCGTCGGGATTATGTGCTCCGTCAATGAACACATTGGGAATAATCTCTTCCATTCTGCCCGCCCAGTGACACTTTCCGAGCGCAACAGTCAACTTTTCTGCAGAAATAATACCGCACAAACCAACAGCCTCTATAGTACGAATCGCCAGCATCGCATTCTCTGTCTGATATGCCGCAACAGTATCTAAAGAAACTTGTACTTCATTATAATATCCATCGGTCATGGAAAATGCAACCGTTTCCGACTGATTTTCACACATTAATAACATATTCTCACCGACCGCGTATTTTCGTACGTTTACTTCGTCACATTTTTCGTCTGAATCACAATTATTAACTCTGTAAAAAGCTTCGGTAATAGCTTTTGATGCCTCAGGAACATAGTCGTTATATACCAATGGAACACCTTTCGCGATAATTCCCGCTTTCTGTCCGGCTATTTCATATATTGTTTCGCCCAGATATTCCATATGATCCAAGCCTATACGGGTGATAACCGCTGCTTCCTTGTGATGCACTGAATTGGTAGCATCCAACAATCCGCCCAGGCCTGTTTCCAGTACACACCATTCGACCTTTTTCTCACTAAAATAGTGCATTGCCATAAAAAACAGGAACTCAAAATAAGAAGGATGATACCCTTCATCCTTGGCAAGTGCATCCCAATCAAGCATATTGTAGATACAGTTAAAGCTCTCAAGGAATTCCTCATGAGTCATATTGACTCCGTCAATGCTGAAACGTTCGCAGATATCGACAAGATGCGGAGATGTAAAAAGCGCAGTACAAAAACCGGCTTCACGCAATATACTCGTCAGATAAGCGCATGTAGAACCTTTTCCGTTGGTACCTGCTACATGGATTATCTTCATAGCTTCATCGGGGCTTCCCATTTTTTCAAGGAACTCCCTTGTAGCTTCTATGGAATGTTTAGTTGTAAATTTCGGAGTATCGTTGAGATACTGCTCTGCTTCCTCAAAGCTTGTAATATTGCGACGAATCATCCCGGTATTCTTACACTTTCTATAATGACATTCAAAAAGAGGATAGCGACATATCATGCCACCAATCCTCTTTTATAATATAAAATAATTATCAATTTTTTTCAAATACAAAAACGTTAATCTTACTTCTCAGCCAATGCGAAAGTAACATTTCCAAGTGTGACATTATAATATACTGCCTCAAAATTTGCTACAGGCACAATATTCTCTTCAATCTCACTTGATACATTACCGTCTTTCTCGTACTCTTCCAATACTACGGTCTTGTCCTTTTCGAATTCCGCATAATATTTTCCGGTAAAGAAAACCACTCCCTGTCCGTGAGCTCCGGAATTAATATTGAAAGCAGGTGAAACAACATTAACGGGGGTATCTATACCTCCAAAAGCTTTATTCGCATCAGCTTTAGTCACCTCAATCTGATAAGTAACATCAACCCTATCGAAATATACATATACAATATCGTTATCGAGCTGAATACGATTAAAAGTCTTTACATCAAAATCCTTCTCGCTATATAACTTCTTAGCATAGTAATCCAACGCAAGCCAATTAGAATAATTAAAAATATCATCCAAGCTTATTTTCTCTTTGCCGACATATTCTTTATTAATCTTGGCGATTTCAAATGTAATCTTGTATTCATTCAATTCATCAAGGTCTGCCACATTAAAATCAGCATAGGTTGTTGCATATACTGTTGTGTGGTCGCGATTTGCCAAAACCTCATCGACAGTACCATAATTCTCCTCGCCAAACATATTGTGCTCAGAATAAATAAAATAAAAATCATCAAACTCAACACCTAATGCCTTGGATACTTTCTTGCTCATCTCCTCGGTATAATAATCTTCCAGATAATTATCCATTACGACCTTGCTGTTGCTGTAATATTTTGCCTCGAACTTTTTACCGTTGTTATCCTCCAGGACATAATCATAGATTCCTGTATTTTCTTTATTAACAATCACACCGGCTCCGTCTACAGTAACTTCTTCCTCAGAAGAAATAACTTCGGGTTCAAATCCGTACTTATCATTGATAAATTCCACTACTGCTTTATCATCTTTTTTACCGGAATCTTTCTTACCGCTGCTGTTGCTACTGCTGTTACTGCCACCATTGCCGCCATGTCTCAGCCCGCAGCCTGCCAAAGCGAGTGAAAGCATCATACCCACTATAAGTACAATTCTCAATTTTTTCATAACCGTTCTCCACCTCATAAATAGTAAATCCTAAGTATTTTGTTATCTTTTTCAAAGTTCAATACTGCCGATTCATAATATTACCAAACAAGGAGCCAACACCTTTGCGGGCATCAGCTCCTGTCTGTAAAGCTGTTTTCACAGCCTGTTGTCATTGCAAAATATTGTTAGGCAAACTTACTTCTTGAGGCTTGCAAGTCTTTCATTTACCTGCTCAAGCATCTGAGTATACTTTTCAAGCTTAGCCTTCTCCTCTGCAACCTTCTCAGCGGGAGCCTTAGAGATAAATCTCTCATTATTAAGCATTCCGTTAGAACGCTTGATCTCTCCCTCGAGACGAGCCTGCTCCTTGGTAAGACGCTCAATCTCCTGAGCAATATCAACAAGCTCTGCAAAAGGAATATAGAGAACTGCACCGGGGATAACTACTGATACTGCGTCATCTGCAATACCGGTCTTGTCCTTCTGACAATTAACCTCATTTGAGTATGCAAGTGTTCCGAAGAAAAGCTTACCCTCTTCGAAGGTTCTGATTACAT